>JAQVTZ010000158.1 GCA_028699795.1 Clostridia bacterium
CCTATATAGCTGAAGCTTCTTTCAGCACAGAATCGATCAGGTCTTTATGAGCTTTCTCATCCAGAGAGCTGCCTATGGCCTTACCCGCAACAACAACTGCCAGGTCATTGTCAATGCAATCATAAATTTTTAATTAAACTATTACAACAATTATGAGTGACTTTTGCGTATAATAGCTACAAATGTTCCGTTTTTTTATATAGATTCTCTCAAGTCCGCTAAATAATCATCGACATCCATCAAACCTTTGTCTTTTGCGACATACTGCGCGGTGCGCAAAATAGCGGTCGATATAATATCTAAATCGAAATACCCGTTTAACGCTTCTACAAAACGATCCGCCCGAAGCGTAATGTTTCCTGCGGCAAGTTTTACCCTAAGTCCGTCTTCTGTTGCGTGGTGATCGTAAATCAGTTCCGACACGCATTTTTCGGCAATTCCATCTTTGTTTCTATGTTTCACGATAAAACCCGCACGGATAAAATCCCCAAGTTGCTCCGTCAAACTACGAAGTCTTTTATCGCGAATAAGATAATCGGAAGCGACAATATTGCCTGCAAGATTGGGATATGTTTCCGTTTTTACAGCGTGCAGTGCCACCAAACCGCGTGGCGCGTTGGAATGAAAGGTTTCGACAAACTCGTCACACGGTATCCCGTCCAAATATAGAGTGAAATATTCCGCATGACTCTCTATCCCGAGCGGCAACGGAGGAGATAATTTTAATATGGTATGCGGATGAAACCCTTCCGAAAGTCGGGGCTCATATCCAGCCCGCCTAATTGTTCGGTTAATGGCGTTTTGGACATCGATGTGTGAGATATATACGGCTTCAGCCGTTTTTTTGAACTTTACATTTAGCATATTTTGTCGCTCCGCAGCCCCTGCAAGCGTATTTGCAAGACGGGCTTGTTTTGCCGTCGAGGGCAGCTTTGTATTCTTCCATAAGGTACTTTTTGGTAACACCGAAATCAATAAAATCCCACGGGAGATGCTCTTCCAGGCCAAACCCTTCGGTAAAGCGTTTCGTATCAACATGGAGTTTTGCGATGGCTTCTTCCCAAATATCAAAACGAAACTTGTCTGTCCAACCATCGAACAGAGCGCCGTTTCGGTAGGCTTCTATGATAAGCTGTGAAAGACTGCTGTCGCCACGGGCGAATATGCCTTCTAACCAAGAGGCCGATGGTTCATGCCAATGGAAGGTTACACCGCGTACTTTGCGAAGCTCCGCGCGTAAAAACTGTTGGCGTCTGTCCATTTCTTCTAAAGAGATTTGCGCCGCCCATTGGAACGGCGTCACCGGTTTCGGTACGAAAATTGCGGATGACACGCTGATATTGATGGATTTGTTGTGATTGATATCGATATAGATATTTTTGATTCTGCGTACAAGCTCGACAATACCCATAAGGTCTTCGTCGGTTTCGGTAGGTAGTCCTACCATAAAATACAATTTCACAGAGCGATAGCCCTGCGTAAATGCCATACGCATCGTGCGGTCTATGTCTTCCTCTGTGATGTTTTTGTTAATCACATCGCGCAACCGTTGTGTGCCCGCCTCGGGCGCAAAGGTGAGACTGCTTTTGCGGGAAGTCTCGGCAAGCGCGGGGGTATAGCTGTCGAGGCGCAAACTCGGCAATTGAATCTTGACATTTTTCTTTTTGCACAACTCGTACACACTGTCTATGACAGAGCAAATATCGGGATAATCTCCGCTAGAAAGACTGCTGTAGCCTATTTCCTCGGAGCCCGTTGCTTTAATCAAAGCTTCGGTAAGCCGTTCCACAGTTTCTTTTTCCCTTATCCGTATCGGGCGGTAATAAAAGCACGCTTGACAAAATCTGCAGCCCGCATAACAACCGCGGTACAACTCGATGACCGGTCTATTGTGCACAACTTCTAAATTGGGAACAAGCGGTCTTAGGGGAAAAGCCGCCTTATCCAAATCTTTTACGCAAGCCTTGCGCATGGGAGTCTTACAATATCCGTCTTGGATTACGCAAAGCGATGGGACGTAACATCCTTCTATTTTGGCAGCTTCCGATAATATCTTTCGCTTATCACCCTTAAATTGTTGCACTATTTTTGCGAATTCAAGGGTCGCCTCTTCGCCGTCACCGATAATGATAACATCGAAAAAAGGCGCGAACGGTTCGGGATTGGCAACGCACGGACCGCCTGCTATCACCAGCGGGTCGCTACTACTTCGGTCTTTTGCATAAAATGGGATACCTGCAAGGTCCAGCAAATACAAAACACCGGTATAACCCAACTCGTACTGTATACTTATCCCTAAAATGTCGAAATCTTTTAACGGTTTTTTGGTCTCGATGGAGCAAAGCGGAATATTGTGTTTTTTCAGAAGTTCGCCCATATCCGTCCATGGGGCAAAACAGCGTTCACAAACGATATCCTTATCCTTATTTAATATATCATAAAGTATTTGAATACCGAGATTGCTCATCCCTACTTCGTAAACATCGGGAAAAGCAATGCAAAAGTCCACTTCATGTGGCTTATTTATGTCGGGAAGATTAAATTCTCCTCCTGCATAACGGGCAGGTTTTTCGACCTGCAAAAATAAATCTTTATATTCCATATGATTCTTATGCATTTTTCGGAAGGCAAAGCGCGACGGCCCCTAACAATCCAGCGTCGTTTAACAGAGATGCCTTTACAACCTTAACATACGGATTGCGTTTTCCGCCGTAGCTGTACATGCTGACTTGCCTCTGTAATTTTTTGATAAAGTATTCTCCTTCGTTGGATACGCCGCCGCCGATAAGAAGTATTTCGGGTCGGAAAATATTGACCAAACTGATAAGGCCTTCCGAAACATACTTAACATACTTATTAACGACCGAAATCCCTGCTTTATCGTTTTCCCGAGCGGCCTTGAACGCCGTTCTGCCGCTTACTTTGCCGTTCTCTGCGGCAATTTGATGCATCAAGCTCTGCGGATGCTTTTGCATGGCGCGTTTGGTTTGTCTGACAAGCGCGGCGGCGGAAGCGTACGCTTCCCAACAACCTTTTTTGCCGCAGGTGCATCTTTCGCCGTTAATTTGGATTCCCATGTGTCCCGCCTCGGCGCCCGCTCCATCTTTTCCTTCAAAGATATTGCCGTCTATAATGATGCCGCTGCCCACACCCGTTCCGAGCGTAATTAAAATCGCATCCTTATACCCCTTGCCTTGTCCGAATACCACTTCGCCCAACGCCGCACAGTTCGCATCGTTGCCAATATAGGTAGGCACATCCAAATGCTTGCGAAACTCTTTTACAATAGGCACATTTTCGAACTTAATATTGTTAGAATAGGTAATAACGCCTTTTTTACTGTTGATGGTACCGGGAATACCCATCCCCACGCCGCTCAGTTTGCTAGCGTCTATCCCCGCTTTTTGCATAAGTTTGTCGCAAAGCTCCGCGATATCCTTTACCGTTTCGGGATAGGGATTGTCGGGTTTCGTCGTAATGCTGTCTTTGACAAGTATTTTTCCTGTTTCGTCTGTCAGGCCGCCTTTTATGGACATGCCGCCGATATCAATGCCGATATAATACATAATGACCTCTTTTGTTTGTTTTATAATGTTGTTTCGATGATTGTAATTGTTCCGTTAATTGAAGTGTTGCAACCCGCCGGAACAAACACGGTATCGCCTTTGGTAACGGCCGTCCCGTCATAAAGGAAACCTTCGCCCTCGGCAACCGTAAAGGTGACGAAACTTTCCCCATTAAAGATAGGATAAATCCCGTTGATTTCTATTTCCCGCGTTTTAAAATAAGGACAATCCGCAAGCGGCCTTATTTTATAATCCTTATAATTATCGGTCCCCTTTTCTTGGTCGGGAATTTCCTTTTTGGTTATGTTCGCTACCGCGATTGCTTTCTCGATATGCAATTCGCGCAGGTTCCCATGGTCATCCCTTCTGTCATAATCATAAAGTCTGTAGGTCAAGCCGCTGTTTTGTTGGATTTCGATGACGGTAATGCCTGCAAGTAAAGCATGCACCGTGCCTGCCTCCACAAAAAAAGTATCGCCCTGCTTTACAGGTATTTTGTTAAGCAATTCGCAAAGCGTGCCATTGCGGACGGCCTCTCTCAGCTCATCTGCCGTGACATCTCTGTTAAATCCATAATAGATACATGCCCCGTCCTCGGCATCCGCTATATACCACATTTCGGTTTTTCCTAATTGGTTTTCGTTGGCCAACGCATATGCGTCGTCGGGATGCACTTGTATGGATAAGTCGCCTGTTGCATCAATCAACTTGATAAGAAGCGGAAAACGCTTATGTCCTTTTTTGCCGATTGC
>JAQVTZ010000159.1 GCA_028699795.1 Clostridia bacterium
GAGCCTTTTGTCCAGCTTAACACACCATTGTCTATCTTGACATTGGTAGGTTTGTCCAACGAGGACTCGGCAGATTTTGCAGTCCAGCTTTCGGGTATGCCGATGCCTATCAAATTACCATTCTCATCGAAAATGTCCTTATCGTCGCCGCTGTAAGTGGTGCTGTCGAGTTTCGTGAACCAACCGTTTGTAACGCTGTCTGTTTGGGTAGTCGAAGAAGGAACCGTATATTTGGTAGTGTAAGTACCCGTAGTGGCGCCTTTATACTCGGAGTATGCGACCGACTTATAAGTGATCGCGGTAACATGAACTACGCCTTTGATAAGGCTGGCAGGCGTATAGTTGTCGCCTGTGCCCAAAGTACACTTAAGATAGAACTCTGCCGCATCGTCCGAAGAGCCTTGCAGGTAGAAAACCAATTCTGTCCATTCGCCTTGCGTGTTTACTTTAGATAGACTGGTAAGTTGCGTATCGTCCGACTTTACCAAAGCGGCGGTAAGCCCCATTTCGTCATCGATATTTTCGGTGTAAACCCACATCGAAAGGCGGGCGAACGCATTGGGATTGGCCCTGAGATATTCGGCTTCGCCTTCGTTATCTTTGGGAAGATATTTAAGGATAGAAGAAGTATAGATATTGTTGCGCAACATGACCAAATTAAACAACTTGTCATTTCCATCTACTTTCACATCAAAGGTATGCGGCATCGTGTAATCCGCGAAGAAGTCCGCGTTGTCGCCATTCTTCCAAATTGCCTCGTTTTCGGCGGCGCTGCCGCTGATGATGCCCGCGTCGCCCGCTTCGTCGGAAGTTTTGTCGTCTTCGAAGCTGTATTCCCAGTCGCCGTCGGTATCATCTCTAACAAAAGAGGTAAAATCTTGGGTTGCGTTGTCTAAAAGGCCGAATTGCGTATAGTCTTGCGCTTCTAAAGGAGAGAGTGTTTCGTAATCTGTTGGATTCGCAACTGTTTTGGATGCGGTGATGGTGACATTGTCAAAAAAGCATCCGCCTGCCATCAGGGTGTCTTCGCCCCAATTTCCTTCGCCGTACCAGAATTCTAGTGACACACTGCGGTTAGAAAGCTCGTTCCCTCTAATATTGAAGGTAAGTTGTTCCCATTCGCCCAGTTGACCCTCGGTAGATTGACGCACTGTTTCGCCGCCTTCTATCGTGGCGCCTGTCAGCTTAAAGGTCGCTTGCGCTCTGTCTTTTGCGGCATTATACTCGTTAAGTTCGGCAATATAATCGTCGTACTTTTTCTTGTCGTCGTCATAGTCCTTCCATGCGGCGACATTGGCATTGTATGCGGTAAGCGCATTGTTGTATGCTTCGTCCGAATCAAAATCATCGCGGTTCGGCTTATCTTCTTCGGTAAGTCTGGTTGCGTTCTCCTCTGTCGGCAACGCGGGCTCTGTCACTTCAGTCTTACCAAACTCGGGCACCCAAAGGTATACCCAAACGGAAATGGTATAATATTTACTTTTTTCTATTAACAGTGTGTTTTTGCTCTTGTAGCCGTAACCGCTTACCGCATAATCGGGATGGTAAATTGTGAGAGCGGTAGAATCTGCGGGGGCATCGGGTCTGCCGGCAAGTCTGTATTCGCGTGTTTCGGGGTCCATAAAGGCATCGAACTCATAATCGGCGCCGTTTTTGGGGGCGACAAAAGAAGAGTTGATTGCTTTATAGGTATCGGCATATTCCTTAAATTCATCTTGTTCATCATAGGTTGCCGCAAACAGCTTGGACATATCAAAAATGCCCACCGTGCTTTTTGCATTGCTATAAGAAGAGCTTGGGAAATCCGAAGTATCTTCTATATCATCCTTACCGACTTGACTTGTATAGTTGTTGGTATTGGGTACGCCCTTTTTGGCGGAAAAATATCCCCCGTAGCTGTTACTGGATGTGGTGGAAAAATCACTGACATAGCTGAAGTTGGTATCGGGATAGACAAGGCTAATAATTGCGGTATCCTCGTTTTTTGTATCCGAAACAACGGTGACTTCGCGGCCGTCCTCGGCATAAGTATTAAACGCCGCATCATAATCTTCGACGGGTATTTTACTCATAACGATGTTGTCGAACAACGCTACACCCTTAGTCATACGGGGGTTGGGGGTACCCGAAGAAGAAGAGCCGATAAACTTGGGACCATAGCCCAACCAAAGTTGGATATACATCGTGCGGTCTGCCTCATTATTGGCTTCTATATATAAGGTATAGGTTTTCCATTCTTCTGCGGTGTTGATAGCCTGAAACTCGGCGTAAGCGCCCGTGTTGACATAAATCCAAACGCCTTGCAATTCCGTTTCGTCCGTTTCTAGTATTTTTGTAAAAACATCGAAACTGAGTTTATAATGTTTGCCTTTGGCAATCGTAATCGCGGTACTCTTGTAATATAATGAGCCCGCGGTATCCGTAGAGGATATCATTAAAGCATTGGTATCTTGATAGGAACCGTCCTCTTTTTTGGGAGTATTGGGAGCAAAGCCGGGATAGTTCATATCCTGGTATACGGCGCTTTTGTTGGCATCGTACTCGCTTTCGGTTAAATCTATTACGCCTACTTTTGCCGTGCTGTAACTGGTTACGCCGCTTGCGGGGGTCCAGTTGGTGACGCTGTCCTTCACATAAGCATTGCTGTCGTCAGAGTTGGACGCGTTGGCAAAGTTACCGTTTTTAACAATAGCCGTATCAGTTGTTACGGGAGGCTGCGGGTCTTCTTCTTCGGGAGTGTCCGTCGGAGGTTGGCAGGCAGCCAGCGAAAGCAGGCTGAACGCAAGGATGAGAACCAGCAGGATAAATAACATTTTGTTCGTTTTTTTCTTCATTGTACCACCATCAAGATTTGATAAATACGAATAGTATTATGATTACAAGCATTACCAATAGTACCATAATTTAAATATAAATACAACTGGTGTGCATCGTTTTTTTTGAGATTTTTTGCAAGTTTCAGAAACCTTTCACCCATGCGACATTTTTCGCTTAAGATATTGCCAAAGGAGATTGCAATTAACCATAAAAAATTGATTTCAAAAACCACATGGGTTTTACAATGTAATGATGCCTAAATTATTTTGTTTTTTTGTAGATTTACTAAATATATTTTGTTTTTTGCAATAATTGTGCTAAATATTGCGGCAATTGTAGCCTTATTCGATACATTTCTTGAGGTTTGATAATGTTTTGCTACTGCAAAAAATGTCTCATGCGGCCTCAAATCGTTTGCTTTTGAACAAAAATTGGTATACTATTAAATAAAATTTCTCTCAAATAGGAGCGAATATGAATACTTATGCAGAAAATGTACTTGGAGGGTTAACCAAGCGTTATCCTCACGAACCCGAGTTTCTCCAAGCGGCAACGGAAATTTTGGAGTCACTCTCTCCCGTATTCGAAAAGCACCCCGAATACGAAAAAGCCGGACTTCTCGAAAGGTTTGTCGAACCCGAAAGAATGCTCACTTTCCGTGTCAGCTGGGTAGACGATGCAGGAAAAGTGCGTGTAAACACTGGTTATCGCGTACAGTTCAACAGCGCCATCGGCCCTTATAAAGGCGGTCTGCGTTTTCACCCCACGGTAAACGCGTCTGTCATCAAGTTCCTCGGACTGGAACAAATCCTTAAGAACAGCCTTACCGGTTTGCCCATCGGCGGCGGCAAAGGCGGAAGCGATTTCGACCCCAAAGGCAAGTCCGACAACGAAATCATGAAGTTTTGCCAAGCCTTTATTAGCGAGCTTTACCGCCATATCGGTCCCGATACGGATGTTCCCGCAGGGGATATCGGCGTAGGCGGACGCGAAATCGGCTTTTTGTACGGATATTACAAAAAACTCGTCAACGAAACCACATGCACCCTTACCGGCAGAGGTATCTCTTACGGCGGATCGCTTGTCCGCAAAGAAGCCACCGGTTACGGATTGGTATATTATACAAGAGAAATGCTCGCTACCGCAGGACAAAACTTCAAAGGTAAAAAGGTTGTCATTTCGGGCAGCGGTAATGTGGCAATTTATGCCCACGAAAAAGCGACCCAACTGGGCGCAACCGTTATCGCCATGAGCGACAGCAACGGCTATGTTTACGACAAAAACGGCATCGATTTGAACCTCATTAAGCAACTGAAAGAGGTAGAAAGAAAGCGTATCAGCGAATATGTCAAGGTATATCCCGAAGCGGTCTATACGCCCGATTTCAAAGGCATTTGGAAACTTCCTTGCGATATCGCCTTGCCTTGCGCGACACAAAACGAACTGGACGGCGACGCGGCAAAAGCCCTCATCGCGAACGGTTGTATCGCG
>JAQVTZ010000017.1 GCA_028699795.1 Clostridia bacterium
CCAAAAACTTCGGCGATGCGGACCCCATACCGTTATATTCTGTCAGCGGTCTTGCTCCATGGGATACGGCAGAGCAAGTAGTCGGCGTCAAAAATGAGTCGCTTCCAGTGCTGACGCATCAAGAGGGCGAAAACGCTTTTTATGAGTTTTCCAACCAATACGGGGTGTATTATTATTCCTCTTCCAATGTGCAGCTTTCTCCCGATTACACGCTTACTTTTATCCATGGTACGCTCACGATTTACAAAGCGACACCCGTGATGCAATCTCAGTCCGAAATGAATGTGCCCTACGGCGACAATATTGACACCTTACAACCCTCAGCCGTATTTACGGTGACTGTGAACGGAGAAAGCAGAACGGTAAACGGCTCTATAGAATGGCTGGATGGCTCCGCCAGACCCTCTTTTGACGGTGAAAACTTGTTTAGCGCGCGCTTTACACCCGCTGTCAATTACGATATTTCTAAGCTGGAAAACAATGTCGCTTCTATTGATGTTCAACTGGATGTGGGCATCTTTAAACGGCCTATCGACTTAGATATAGAGACAACGGAGTTTCTCTATACGGGCAAAGAACAAGCGTTAAGGATTACCTTCGGCAATGTGCTTGAGGGCGACCAGATTCATGAAACAGTAACTTACAGCGACACGATGCTGAATGCGGGCGAATATACGGTAACAATAGCGATAGAAAACGGCAACTACACGCTTATCGCGCCCGACGAAACCGAAACCGACGAACTTGTGCTAGACATTACTGTTCAAAAGGCGCCGTTGCTGATTTATCTAGAAGATATCGAGTTGGGACAAGGCATCAGGCCGCCCAAAGATTTTATTTACGAAGGCTTTGTCAATGGAGAGACTGAGGATGACCTTATCACCAAACCCGATGTTACCTTCTATACCGAAGCGGGTAATTTCGAGATTACGCCGTTCGGCGCAGTTTCGGACAATTATGAAATATCCTATCAGTCCAGCAGACAATCCGTCACCAAAACCTTACTGACCTCCGAAGTACAAAACTTTACGATAGCGGGCAATTTCGATTTCCAAACCGAAATGACCGTTGCGGAACTGTCAAAAAGTGCGAATCGCGCATTATTCGGCTCGTACAATTCGCAATTTGCTCCAATTAAGAATATCAATAAACTCGGTAATGTCCAAATATCCAGATTATATGATGTCGGCATTACAGTGGGAGGAGAAGAAGCTGCTCTTCAAGGCGTAAGCAGAGCGACTATCGAGATTCCTACACGCTTAAGAGAATCTAAGAGATTTTATGTCGTCTTAATAGACGAGGACGGCAGTATGAAGCTTGCGCAAAATGTCGTGCGTAGCGGCAATAACTTAAGTTTCGACTTCGAAAACTGTTCGATGGTCGGTATTGTTAATCCTCCGGATTATACATTCATTATATTGGGTTGCGTTGTAGTACTTCTTGTGATATCTGTCTTTGCGCTGGATATGGTGAGCGAGCGTCTCGGAATAGGAAGGCATAAGAAGAAGAAAAAGGCGAACAAAACCGAGCCGGCAAAAAAGTAAAAAGGAGGCAAAAAATATGGAATTTTGCAGTATTATCGAAAAATCAATGCCAAAGATAGAGCAACTTGCCGAGATGGCAAAGGCGAGTACGGTTATCGACTCGACTTTTTACGACAAGTTGGATGTAAAGAGGGGATTAAGAGACATTAACGGCAAAGGCGTACTTGCAGGACTGACGGAGATTAGCGAAATCAACTCAAGTTATGTAGACGCCGACGGCGTATCGCATCCCAAAGAGGGCGAGCTATTTTATCGTGGAATTTCCATTAAAGAAATTGTGGACGGTTTTGTGGAAGAAGCACGCTTCGGATTCGAAGAAGTCACTTATCTTTTGTTGTTCGGCAAACTTCCTAATGCGGAAGAGCTAAAATCTTTTATTAGTGTCTTACGCTCTTTCCGTGCGTTACCACCCAACTTTGTGCGTGATATTATCATGAAAAAACCCTCTATCGATATGATGAATGTGCTTTCCCGCAGCGTACTTACCTTGTATGCTTACGACGACAGAGCCGATGATATATCGATATCCAATGTATTAAGACAATGTTTGCAACTTACCGCGCAACTACCTTTGGTGTCCGTATATGGTTATCATGCTTACAGACACTATCATGCCGGTGAAAGTCTTATTATACATACCAGCGATAGATATATGAGTACGGCAGAGAATATTCTGCATTTGCTAAGGCCCAACAGCGAGTTTACCCCTTTGGAAGCACGCTTGTTAGACCTCTGCCTTGTTTTGCACGCGGAGCACGGCGGCGGCAACAATTCGACCTTTACCACGCATGTGGTAAGCAGTTCGGGTACCGACACTTATTCTACGATAGCGGCTTCGTTGGGTTCGCTGAAAGGCCCCCGCCACGGCGGCGCGAATGTTAAGGTCATTAAGATGTTCGAAGAAATCAAAAGGAATATCAAAAACCATAGCGATGCCGAAATCAGGGCTTACCTCGTCAAAATCTTAAGGAAAGAGGCTTTCGACGGCAAGGGGCTTATTTATGGCATGGGACACGCGGTGTACTCGATTTCGGACCCCAGAGCAAAGATTCTAGAAGAATTCGTAGGAAAACTTGCGGCCGAGAAGGGACTTACCGCCGAATATGAGCTGTACCGCAAGGTAGAACGCATCGCGCCCGAAGTCATTGCCGAAAAGAGCAGAATTTATAAGGGTGTCAGCGCCAATGTGGATTTCTACTCCGGTTTTGTCTATAAAATGTTGGGCCTTCCCGTAGAACTCTATACTCCGATATTTGCCGTGTCGAGGATGGCGGGTTGGAGTGCCCACCGCATCGAAGAACTTAGCAACAACGGCAAAATCATTCGTCCCGCCTACAAAGCGGTGGCAGAGCACCAGTCTTATAAAAAACTTACAGAAAGAGAGTAACAAAATCTTATGCTTAATCTTATCCCTGTTCCTTATAAAAGCGAAGAAAAATACGGAGAGTTCGTGGTCAATCATTTAACCTCGGTTTATGCCGATTCCGAACTGACCAAAGCGAAGGATGTTTTCGTATCTCTCATCGAAAAGATATGCGGATACAAAATCCATACTGTAATAAGCAAAAACGCATCAATCAAGTTTTTGTTCGACCGTATCCAACCCGAAGAAGGTTACCGTATCGAATGCACGACAGAAGGTCTTGCGGTATATGCAAGCGGTTATGTCGGCGCATTCTATGCCGTGATGTCGTTAAGACAACTGTTTTGTATGGATATACCCGAAACCCCCACCGTGCTTTCTATGCACGCCGTATCAATTACAGATAAACCAAGATATGGCTGGAGGGGGATTATGCTGGACGAAAGCAGACACTTTTTCGGTGCAGAAGTTGTCAAACAATTGTTGGATTGGATGGCTATGTACAAGCTGAATATTTTCCATTGGCACCTTACGGACAACGAGGGGTGGAGAGTGGAAATCAAAAAATATCCCAAACTAACCGAAATAGGAAGTGTAAGAAGAGGCACCCAAACAATGGCTTGGGGAAGACCAAATGCTATTAACTGGGTATCTTACGGCGGCTATTATACGCAAGAAGCAATCAGAGATATTATTGATTATGCCAAAGAACGCAACATCACGATTATCCCCGAAATCGATTTGCCCGCCCACTTTGCCGCGGCAATCGCCGCTTACCCCCAGTTAAGCTGCGGCGAAACGAAAATAGAGCCTTCCGTGCGACACAGCGAAAATGCGGACATCATTGCTTGCGTAGGCAAAGAAAGCACCTATCGTTTTGTCTATGATGTTTTGGACGAGTTGTGCGAGTTGTTCCCCGCGCCGTACTTTCATATCGGAGGAGATGAAGCATCCAAAAAAGAATGGAAACGGTGTCCTCTTTGCCAAAAGGTTATGAAGGACAAAAAACTTGCGGACGAAGAAGCGTTGCAGGGGTATTTCAACAACAAAATCGCTCTTTATCTCAAACGGAAAGGCAAAGCGATGATTGGTTGGAACGAAATTTTGACCACAGACAATCTCGAAAGAGGCGTAATCGCCCAATATTGGACAGAAAAGCGGGATAGGAATGTAGAAAAACATGCCTTAGACGGCAGAAAAATAATCATCAGCAAGCATCAAGCTTTTTATTTTGATATGCCCTATGCTAAGGTCAGGTTGTCCGATACTTATAAATTTGAACCCGAAAAAGCTTTTCTTATAGAGGATTGGGCAATCGGTATCGAGGCGCCGCTCTGGACAGAATGGGTGTCTACGCCCGAAAGACTGCAATTCCAGCTGTTTCCCCGTATCGAAGCGCTTTCCGAAGTTGCTTGGTCGGCGAAAGAGGCGCGCAATTATCATGATTTTCGCAAGCGTTTGCGCAAGCGTATGGTGGCATTGGACAGAATGAAAATTAACTTTGCGCCCGAGAATACGCTGGAAAAGCACAGTTTAAATGCGTTGCGCATTTTTTTGACTTTCCTTGGCAAAAACGCGCATGTCGAATATGAAAAGGCGATGCGGCATAAGCGTCGCAAATAACTATGGATTTAGACAGAATTAAGAGTTTTTTTAAAGATGACCGTTATTGTTTCGTAAACGGAATAGAGATAGTCGAAGTAACAAAAGATTATGCGGTATGCCGCGCGCAAATTACAAATAGCCATCTTAACGCAAACAATACGGTGCAGGGCGGCTTTACTTTTACGCTTGCGGACTTTGCGTTCGCTGTGCATTCCAATTCCGTTCTCGGCAGATGGACGGTTTCGCAAAACGTCAACATTTCATATATCAGACCGCCTAAGGGGAAGATGCTATTCGCAAAAGCCGAGCCTGTTCATATCGGCAAAAGCACCGTGCTTTATCGGGTGGAAGTGTATGACGAACTAAATACAAAAGTCGCTTGTATTACCGCGAACGGATATGTTTTGGGCGAAAACGCCGCCCTTAAGAATCTGTAACGGAGGCGTAAATTGATTGTGTACAGATTGGAGACCGAATTTTGTCCTCGAATGACATCCAATCACTTCAGATTTCCGTTTGCCGTAAAAAAGCCGTGCACGTGTTTGCGCATCTTTTATCGTTATACTCCAAAGGTCTTACAAAATACTACGGAGGCGTTATCTCTTATTAAACAGTGCTATTTAAGATACGGGATAGACGCGCTTCCCGTGCAAATACGCAACGAGCTTCCACTCCATAATCTAATTACGCTTTCGATAGATTCTCCTTTAGGCCTTGCAGGCACGGCCCACAGGCATGCCAACCAAGCAGAATATTTTATCGGCCTCGAGGAAGCCTCTCCCGGATTCAACAAAACCGAAATCGTATCGGGAGACTGGGCGGTGGTGCTCAGCACGCATGCCGTGCTTTCAGAGAAGGTAAAAGCGGAGGTCGAAATCTATGTCGATTGAGTTTTATCCTTTTGAATTGCATACACATTCATTGCACAGCGACGGCAGTTTCACGCCCGAAGAGCTTGCGCGCAATGCGTTGGAAGAGGGGCTTGCGGGGTTTGCGCTTACCGACCATAATACTTTTGCGGGGACGTCGTACGCAAGACAAGCTGCCGAAAAGCTCGGGCTTGTTTTTCTGCCCGGTATCGAATGGACGACATTTTACGGACATATCACTGTGTTGGGCGGCGATTTTGGTGTCGATTGGCGCGAGGTTAACCCCGAAACTGTTTGCACAAATGCCGCAAATATCAAAGAAAAAGGCGGATGTGCGGGGATTGCGCATCCTTTCCGCATCGGGTATCCCATCTGCACGGGCGGAAGCGACGGTTGGGGCATAGACAACTATAAAGACTTTACCCACTACGAAGTATGGTCTTATAGAGACCCTTCGGAAGAGCATACCAATCGTTTGGCAGAAGAGCGTTACCGCTTTTTGGCGGCAAACGGAAACCGCCTTGCTTGCGTTTACGGCAGAGATTGGCATGCGAAAGAAGACGGCTTGTTTGCGGCGACTTATTTGGGTATCGACGGCGCCCTTATTACGGAGAACGCGTTGGAAGCAATCCGAAAAGGCAGAAGCTATGTTTCTACCGGAGTGAGACTGGAAGCGAATTTGACAGACGATAAAGGAAACAGGTTTTTTATAGGAGACCAAATGCCAGTGGGTGAATATACTCTAGATACGAAATTGACGGCGCCCCATGGCGGATTTTCGAACGGGAATACCTTTTCGATAAAAACAATTTCGTTGGTAGGGGCAGACGGCAAGGCAGAAAAGCATGAAACGGTTGACGGGAAGTTTACCTGTCGTTTAAAATTAAAAAGAGGATTTCTGCAACTTACTGCAGAAGGCGATGTCAACGGGAATGAGAGAAAATTGTTGATTGCTACGCCATTCTTCATAAAATAATACAAAAGAGGGAGGTTTCTTTATGATTATTACCGCGCATGGCGGCTCGTTGGGGACGGGACGCAACACTTACAGGTATTTCGGGAAGATGACCGGCTATAAAATTGATGCGATCGAAGTCGATATTATGAAACGAGGCAAAATATTGTATCTTGCCCATGTCGTGCCCGCATTGTTTGCGCGCCGCGCCATACCATTGTCTTATGTTTTTGAGTATTGCAAAAAACACAATGTTATGGTGAATTGCGATGTTAAGCGCAAAGGGCTGGTAAAACCCGTGTTAGAGCTTGCCAAAGAAATGGGCGCAGAGCAGTTTATTTATTTTACTGGTTCTGTCTACCATAAAGAAATAGACAACTTGGATGGGGGCATTGCCTATGTCAATACTTCCTTTTATAAAAGGAAATTTCCGTTGTGCTTAGAAAATCTAGAAAAAATCAAAGAGTATCTGGACAGTTTTAAGAATCCCCGTATAAAAGGTATCAACATTCCTTATCGGTACGCATCCAATGAGTTTGTAAAAAAAGCAAAAGAAATCGGGCTGGGATTATCTATTTATACGGTAGATGACGCGGCGCTCTTAGAGAGGTTGATTCCACTTTGCCCCGATAACATTACCACCAACAGGATAGACCTTGCACTTGCCTTGCGGGGCGCTTGCGATCAAAATAACGAGGACAGAGAATAATATGATTCGTTTTGCAGTAGTGGGCATAGGCCGCATGGGGATTATTCATGCGCGCAATCTTGCAAAGGGCAGAGTAAAAGGTGCGACGCTTGTCGCCGTGTGCGACACGGACCCCGAAAAACTTGAAAAATTCCAAACAAAATTTAAGAGCATTTGCGTCTATGACAACCATAAAAAAATGCTTGCGGAGGCAAAGTTGGACGCCGTTGTGGTCGCCACACCGCATTATTCGCATGTGGATATTATATGCGATGTCCTTCGCGCAGGCGTAAACGCGCTGTCCGAAAAGCCCGCGGCGGTCGAAGTAGGTGAAGCGACAAAAGCGATCGAGCTTGCCGCTAGTCTTCCGCATCTTAAATATGGTATTATGTATAATCAACGCACCAACAGAATGTACGCTTACGCCAAAAAACTGTTGGACAAAGGCGCGCTGGGCGAAATCAAAAGAGTAACTCTTACGATTACGGATTGGTATCGCTCTCAATATTATTATAATATGGGCGGCTGGCGCGCAAGCTGGAACGGGGAAGGCGGCGGATTGTTGATTAACCAATGCGTACATCAATTGGATATTTTGCAATGGCTTGCGGGCATGCCCGAAGGATTGACGGCTTGGGCTTCTACCGTTAACCGCAATATCACCGTTGAAAACGATGTTGTCGCGGTTATGGATTACCAAAACGGCGCGAAGTGTGTTTTTACCGCTTTGGGACACGAACTAAACGGTACGAACCTTCTAGAAATAGCGGGAGACAAGGGGCGGATATCTATTGGCAGATTCAAAATGAGATATTATTCGTTTACCAAATCCGAAAAAGAAGTCAATGCCACCACGACGCGCGGGTATGGCTGGTCCGCTTTTAAAAGAAAGGCGCTTACTTACGGATTCAAAAATGCGTGTAACGAACTCCGTTGCATGGGACAACAAGTTAATATTTTGCGCAATTTTACCAATTGCTTGTTAGAGAAAGAAGAACTGATTGCTCCCGGTAGCGAAGGAATCAAAGCGCTTTCCATTATCAATGCGATCTATATGTCCGCCTATCAAGGGAACAAAAGGGTTACCTTCCCATTGGATGCAGACCAATACCACGCTTTGCTGGAAGAGTTCAAAAAAAAGGAGAAAGATTGCAAATGAAGACGACATACCAAAACGGCGCGATAGTACATGAAGACACTTTTATTGCCCAAACCCTGTACGATATTTCCAACAACTTGCTTACCGCACAATTCGACGGACGCGGCAATATTACCAAATATTCTGTGGTGAACAAATGGGAATTTATCGCTTCGTTTTCGTCAATTATGCAAATTGGTAACCGTATTATAGATTTTACAGTACCCAAAACCGTCCAAATGATAGGCAGGAAACAAGTTGTAACCTTAACCGCGGAAGGCGCCGAAATCAAGATTACAAGTTTTGCAGACAGCGGAAGCAACGCAGTCTTTCAAGAATACGAAGTCTACGCAAAAGAAAAAGATATCGATTTTACAAATGTGTTTAATTTTGAATTGGACGGCGCGTCTTATCTTAAAGCGCTTTTTATAGACCGTTTTTCGCTGAAGAATTTAGGCAAAGCAATTTTTGGCTCTGTCGGGAAACTGATAAAAAATACCAAAAAAGCGCATACGCAAAACGGTTGTTTTGTTTCGCGTTGCGATCCGCTGGGCGAGTGCTATGTGGATATCGCCATGACCGCGCCCGGCGCGCAATTAGAGAGCAATAGATTGTATGTCAACCAATACAAATGCGGCATTGTAGTTCCCCACGGCACTACCAAAACGATGCGGCTTGTATACAGCATGGGAACACGAAGCGATTACAGCGAATGCGATGTTTTTAAGTGTTTCCAAAATTTTGACACTCATAAAAATGAATGCGAAGAGTACATAAAAGCTTTTCCATGCCCCGATGTTTGCGACAGCGAATTTCTAAAGGCGTTTTTTAACAGTTGTTATAATTGCTCTCTTTCAATGTATAAAGAAAAAGGCAATTTCAAAGGTTTTTTGGCGGGATTGGTGTATCAATCACCCGCCCGTACTTATTTTAGAGACGGTTATTGGACGGCGCTTGCGGTGCTTC
This sequence comes from Clostridia bacterium, assembly GCA_028699795.1. Taxonomy (GTDB): domain Bacteria; phylum Bacillota; class Clostridia; order Christensenellales; family DTU072; genus Firm-09. The sequence continues at coordinate 9,129 of JAQVTZ010000017.1, forward strand.
CTTACCAGCCCGAATTGGTAAAGAACCAAATTCTCACGCTTTCCAAAGGCATCGACAAAGACGGCAAATGTCCCTCGGCAGTAAAATATAACTTCAAAAATTGGTGGGGAAACCATTACGACAGCCCTTCGTTTTTTGTAATATTGTTATATGATTATGTTCGCGTTACGGGTGATAAAAGCATACTGACTTCTCCGTGGAGAGGCAAAACCGTACTGGATGCTGCAATCACCGTAATAGAAAAATTATCCCAACATGCCGACGGCACGGGGCTTCTGTATAAAGGCGGCCCGTACAACAGGCGCGATTGGTGCGACAATGTGTTCCGTGAAGGCTATGTCACCTACGACGAAGCATTGTACGCAAGGGCATTGTACGGCTTGGCAGAACTTACAAAAGACAAAAATAAAGCGATAGCGCAAGGATACAAAGAGCGTGCTGACAAGGTAAAGGATGCTATCAATAGCATACTTTGGGCTCCCGAACTTGGCTATTATGTGAACTATAAGACTGAAAAATTGACGGAAGACAATTTATCGATTGATACTGTTCTAATGGTGCTGTTCGGACTTGCAGACGAAGAAAGAGCCAAAAGTGTGCTTGCCAATATGGAGCGAATGTTGGAGAGTGCCAATAACAAAGAGCAAAAAGCGGGAGATTTCGGCGTATTTTCGGTGTATCCCTTTTACCGTTATCCCGAAGCCGTTGTCGCAAAATCAAGCTTGCCTTATTATTACCATAACGGCGGTGACTGGCCTTATTGGTCTGCGTTATATGCTTACGCCAAGCGGAAATACGGCATGGAATATCGGTATCCGCTTACCAGATGGTTTGAGTATAATATCGCCAAAAAGAATTACACTCCAATAGAGTTCTTTTCGCCCTTTCATAAAGACGGCTCGCTTTTGCAGGGTTGGAGCAGCACCGGCGCTTTCGTGTTAAGTTGGGAAAAGGAAGATTTTTTCACAAAAAGCAATATATGACGCCGCTGACAGCGGGTTAAAAAATGGCAATTTATGCGCAATCTCTATTGCATTAAATAATATAATAGTTTATAATAAATCTAAATTATGGGGACATTTTTGTCCCCCGTTTATTGGGAGTGCTTATGAAACGCAAGATACTTCTGTTGACTATTATAATTTCCGTTGCCGTGCTGATGCTAACAGGTTGTACAACGGATTTAGACAACGGCAAGCAACTGACAGGAATCGCGATAGGAGAGTTTACCGATACCGAGTATTATTTGGGAGAGCCGCTTAGTCTCGGCAACGCGCAAATTGTCGTGTCTTATGCGGATGGTTGGAGTCGCAGTATCGATATTACCGAAGATATGATAAGCGGTTACGATCCCAAGACAGAAGGTCCTCAAACAGTAACAATCACCTATCAAGGGTTTCGCACTCAAGTCGAGGTTAGTGTCAAGCCTCATTCTATCCAAAGCATCGATGCGGTAGAAGTCAATCCCAATACAGGGACCGTGACGATGGCAAGACCTTTAAGAGTTGTCGAAGGCGGACAACCAGATTTTTCCGGCGTATCTTTAAGAGTAAATTACGAAACAATCAGTGTAATTAACGAAACGATTGTCTCTTCTATGGTTAGCGGCTATTCTCCCGCTGCCTGTCCTCCCAGCGACACGCCATATCCTATCACTATTACATACGGCGGCAAGAGTACTACGGTGTTGCTTTATGTCATACCGAAATCCGTTCAACAGCTTTTAATTGAGTCGGACGGGATGCCCCAAAAACTGCAATATTATTATAATAATCCCGCTTTTGTCGAAAAAATAAATGTGTTTAATCACGGCAAATCCGGCGAAGAGACCATTGGGCTTACAGAAGGGCTAAGATTTACCGAGCTTTTCGATCCTACCGGTCTCAAGATTACCGTTAAATATAACAACGGTACTCAAGAGGTCGTTCCTTACAATCAGATAGATTCCGAAGATATCGAAATAGAGTACAATTTCAATAAAGCCAGCGCCGAATCGCCTGTGACCGTAACTTATCTTAACAAACAAGTTATTTTTTATGTGAAAGTCGTCGAACCCGTGACTACCGGTATGGAAATAACGCGTATGCCCTCTACACGGGGTAGATTTTCATTTGTTTCTCAAGATGCGACGCTGGAAGCTCCGCAAGGAACAATAGTAGAATTACCCCAATACGATATTTCGGATGAGGAGAAACATTATATCATACGCACTCCCGAAGCCGATATCAGCCAAGACCTCATTGTAGAAGGGGACACGGTAGAGTGGAACACAGGCAGAGCTTCGGTGATGTATGACGACGGTACGGTGCTTACTAATGTGCCGTTAGATTATAACGATATTGTCAAAACCTGTCCCGACTTTCCTTCGCTCAATGTAGCTCTTAACAAAACAGGGGTTTTTACCATCCAAATAGCCTACTCCAATTCAAGTTGGACACCTCTAGAAATAGGTGTCAAAGTAGTGCCGAGAGCCGCAATCAGACTTTTTCTTGCCGAAAAGAGCGTAGACAGTATACTTCAAGATACTTATTATGTCGGAGACGAAATTGCGACGGATATTATTAAATATAATGTTTTTTACGATAACGGCACATTTTTATTCGGCGATATATCTTATGAAGAATGGATTGACCCTTTTAATTGGCAAGGAGGGGTCAACATTGCGGGAGAAATCTCATACGAAACTTGGGCCGATTCTTCCAAATGGTCTTTGGACGCGCAGCAAAACATCTCCTATGACTTTGCAAAATCTCAAGGTAACGGTTACGGTTGGGAATATCTTAACACGCAATTATTGGCAGAACCCGAAAGCGAAAAATGTGTTGCAGAAGGACCGCATACGATTGTTTTCCAAATAGACGGGGTACAAAGTAAACCGATTACCGTGCCCGTTATGGCGGTATTACCTGTTTCTATCAGCCTTATCCAAGATTATAGTTATTACTTCCTTTTGGGTGACAGCACGCTGGGGTTTTTCGTAAACACACTGCGCAACGAAGTAAGAGCATATGTGAAATACAATAACGGGACCTTTACCCAAAAAAGTCTTTCGGCCGAAACGGTGGCGATTTATAAAGACGATGTTTTCATATACTCTTTTGTCTCATCCAATCCTCATGTTTTCCAAGAAACGGGCGAATATGAAATTAGAGTTACGGTAGATAATACTTACGCTTCGTTGCCGCTTTATGTAAACGCAAACGAGTCCGACCCCATTGTACAAAATATCGAGGTAGCGGCGTCCCCCGCAGACGAAGTATACGACCAATTCTCCGTATTCGAAAACGCGTTAAATCAGTTTGCGTTTACGCTGACTTATTCCGATGGTTCGCAAAAAACACTTTATTTAAACGAAGGGACTTCTCAAGGCGACACCGTTTACGCGCAACCGAAGTATTCAGGTGACAGCCGTACCGAAGACGATGTGCTTATCCTGTGCGACAAAAACAAAATTGGCAATCAAGATATTACTTTCAGATATCGCGGACGCAATGTCAAGTATCCGATTACCATTATCGGCAGATGGGAAAAGTCCATCCAAATTATTAAGTTGCCGCAACAATTTTACCTGTATGGCAGAGATACCACTATCGATATCAGCGGCTTAAAAGTGCGTATTTTGTATAACGACGGCACCGTAGTCGAAGAAACCGATTTCAGCAATCCCAAATGGAGTTTTGTTTATCCTCAACTCGGTTTGTTGTCAGGACAATATTATACGACCAAGACGGTGACCGTAGTGCTGGACGGCGTGCGCCAAAAACTCAAAAGAGATTATACCATCGAATTGGCAGACGGCGAGATTACCGCAATCGATTATGATGAAGACCAGCAAATTACTGTGGGATACGACGGCGGCAGTCCCGTTTACGAGTCATTACTAAAAGAATATACCGATTACGAAGGGGTGTCCCGAAAGATGCTCAATGTAACCTATGGCCAAGATTTAGATTTAACTTCGTTTATTCTTAATGTGCATTATACCTATACGGATGCTTCTGAGGTGGTAAGAACGGTTACAGTACAACGCGGTATTACCTCTTCCAACATCAATTACGACAAATCTGTAGATTATTTAGATGGCGGCAATATTATTTACACCCGCGAACTTACCATAAGTTATTGCGGAAAAACCGTGCCGATATGGTTGCATCTCGATACCGAGAGAACACTTGAGGGTATCGAAATCGTAGAGTTGCCCAACCAACTCAACTATGCGGTAGGCCAAAATATCGACCTTCGCGGCGGGCTAGTAAAGCGTACCTTCTTAATGGGCAACGGTACTTACTCTTACGATTATATTTATATGACCAATCCCGATATTTCGCTGATATACGATAACGGCGCATTCCCGATTGGCAGTCCTGTCTCTTACGAGACAAGAGGTGTCACGGTGTCGTACTTTGGTTATAGCGACGCTTTCGATGTTGTTACCTATAAGAAATTAACTGCGAACTTAGAATATGTCGACACGGTTTTCCGTTACGGCCAGACCACGCAACCCGAGATTTCGGTAATTCCGTCGGGGATACCGGGCTTTGAATTGCCGCAAATAAGTTGGAGTTACGGCGTGACACAGCTTGTCGATGATCAGCCTCAGACGGTATGGACAACCGATTGCCCCACCGTGCCGGGTACTTACCCAATAAAAGTAACCGTACTCGAAAACGAGTATTATGAAGCTTATGATGAGTCGGAGCGCAACCTCAATATCATGAGAAAACTTATTACCGTAAATGGTAAGGATTTCACAAAATATTACAGTCAACCCGAACCCGTATACAATCAGCCCAATCCCGACGATCCGGACGAAAAAGGGTATTATTTCTTCGGCTATTCCGGAGGCACCACTCCTTTAGTAGGGGACGACATCATCGAAATCCGAATGAGACGACTAGGCGATGAGGCGAGTGAAAATGTGCGTTTCGACGGCACGGGCGCAATTATGGGTTATACGATATCGTTTGAACTAATCGATGGTGAAAACCAAAACGATTATTACATTTTCGATTTCGTGCCAGGTAAACTTTATATCTATCCGTTGTCGATTGCGGGCAGCGTGACATTTACGGGCTATGCCGAGCTTATTTATGACGGCAACGAACACGGTGTAACCGCTTATTATTTAGACAGTAACAATTACAAAGTGCTTATCGAACAGAAAGATATCATATACACCTATTTAGATATTTATGGACAGACCCAAGTTGTGCAAAAACCGGTTGTTATAGACGGTCAAACGGTCATGGTTAATTGCCCGCCCACCGAAGCGGGTACTTATACCGCGACAATTTCGTCCAACTTTACGATATCGGGTACCAATTCGGTGACCTTTACCATCAATCCTTAAAAAAGAGTCGTACAAGTAAAGGGGCTCCTTAAATATAAAAAATAAAAAGTTTGCGGAGGCGCTATGTATATAATATCTCACGATATGGGAACAAGTTCCGATAAAGCCGTATTGGTAGACTTCAATGGTAAGATTATCGATACTGCCGTAGCTCCCTACAAAACCTATTACCCTTATCCCGCTTGGGTCGAGCAAAATCCCGAAGAATACTGGGAGGGCGTTACCTCGGCGAGCCGACAGCTTATCCAAAAGACCGGCATCGACCCAACGGAAGTTAAGGGGATCATTTTTGCCACGCAAGCAATGGGGATTATCCCCGTAGACGACATGGGAAAGGTGCTTTATCCCAATATTACTTGGGTGGACGGCAGAGCGCAAAAACAGGCCGATTCAATCATGAAAAGGCTGGGTGGCAAAAAATTATTCACTTTAATTGCAGGCACACCCATTATGGGCAAAGATGTCATCGCCAAACTGATTTGGCTGAAAGAAGAGCGGCCCGATATTTATAAGCGCACCAAATGTTTTTTAGATGTCAACGGTTATCTCAAGTATAAATGTACCGGCAAAATGGTGGCCGAGCTTTCGGGCGCATCCTCTTACGGCTTCGACCTCAAGAAAAAAACTTGGCTGTCCGTTCTCAAGTTAACGGGACTGGACATGAATAAACTTCCGCCATTGGTTCAATCCATAGACAAGGTGGGTGGGCTTACCAAAAAGGCGTCCGAAGAACTGGGCCTTAAAGAAGGCACGCCCGTGTTCGGCGGATGTGACGATGTCCAGAGCGCTTGCATCGGCAGTGGAATGACCAAAGATGGCGATATTCACATTTATTTAGGCACTTCGGCATGGGTATGCGCCTCATCAAAAACAGAAACAGCGTTCAAGCACGGCGCGGCGGCAATACAGAGCGCCGACCCCGATATGAATCTTATCGTAGGTATCACCGAAGCCGCAGGCAGCAATATCGAGTGGCTGATGAACCAATTTTTCCGCAGAGAACACCAAGAATACGGCGACGATATTTATAAATACATGGACGAACAGATTGTAAAGATTCCTTGCGGCTCCGAGAGCCTGATATGTACGCCTTGGATGCTGGGCGAAAGGTGTCCCGTAAGCTCGACCACGACCAGAGCCACGCTATTTAATATTAACGAAGAACATACTAGAGAGCATCTTATGCGCGCGGTCTACGAGGGCATCGGGTACAATCTCAATTGGATTTTGCAAAACTTCAAAAAAGATTATAAACTTTCTTGTCGCAGTTTTCGCATCATAGGCGGAGGCGCGTTGGATGAGGCATGGATGCAAATTATCGCGGATATCACGGGTACCGAGTTTGGTGTACTGGAAAACCCGCGTAATGCGGGCGCGCTGGGCGGCGCGATAATCGCGCTGATAGGACTAGGTGTGTTAAAAGGATTTTCGGATGCGGATAAGTTCGCAAAGGTATCCAAAACGTATATTCCGAGTGCCCAAAACCACGAAATATACAAAAAGTTGTTTGTTTCTTACCAAGATGTTTACTATGGGCTGAAAGAGGCATATGAGAGAGCGAACGCAGAGAGATTTTCCTCAAAATAAAAATAAAAAATGAAATGCCGAGCAGGCTCACTTCTCGAATATTTCAATAATAGGAGTAAAAATGGCCAATAAAAAAACCGAAGAATTATTGCATTATTGCGGGGTGCTGGTAAAGGAAAAGCTGGTGGCCTCGGGGGACTGTTTAAGCATACGGGACGGTGACGGAATGTATGCGACCAATCCCGCCAAAGATGTGGGAGCGCAAACCGAGGGCGATATCAATCGTTACGGGTTTGCCCAAACGCCTGTAGACCAAATGCTTGCGTTGCACAGAGAATTATATCTAAGAAGACCAGATAATTCAGCTATAATTACCAACCATGCGCCTTATTGTGTGGCGATGGCGAAACAGGGGAAAAAGCTGGTGGCGGTGTTGGACGACATGGCGCAAATTATCGGACCGTCCGCAAAGGTTGCATCTTCTTACGCTCCCGAAGATGTCATCAAAATTATCGGAAAAAACGATGCGTGTCTTGTGAAAAACGGCGGTGTTGTGGCGGTGGGTCGCACGCCCGACGAAGCGCATACGGGGTCTTTGGTGTTAGAAAAAGGAGCGAAAGCCTATATTGAAGCGACTATACTCGGCGGAGCCGTAAAAATACCTTATCACGAAGCATTGTTAATGCGTTTTGTTTATAAGAAAAAGTATAGCAAGGCCGACCAAACAGCCAAACAGGAGGAGCTGAATCAATGACCGAGAAAGAAATAAGACAGGCGGTAAAAGACGCAGGGGTCAGGCTTATCGAAAGCGGATTGGTACAAGGAACCTGGGGGAATATATCGATAAGATTGGACGAAAAACACATGGTGGTCACGCCCAGCGGGTTGGATTATATCAGACTGACACCCGAGGATATGGTTGTGGTAGATATCGATACGCTAGAGTACGACAGTCCTATTAAACCTACTTCGGAAAAAAAGATACACATGTCAAGATCATCGAATACGAATTAATCCCAGTTGAGCTTAATCTAATCCACCCCCTAACA
>JAQVTZ010000018.1 GCA_028699795.1 Clostridia bacterium
ACCATTTCGCCGTTGGTGCCGATATCGATGAGTAATGAATTGTTGGGATTGTCCGCCATGCCGCAAGATAATACTCCCGCGATGATATCGCTGCCGATATACGCGCTTGCCGAAGGTAAAGTAATATAGTCCTTTCGATACTGGGTATCCGTAAAAACAGGCGTAAAAGGCGATTCGCCCATGCTTAACGGACTGACACCGCAAAGCAAATGAAGCATTGTATTGTTGCCGCATATCACGGTTTTTTCTATAGCGGAAATGCCGTGTTTTTTGCAAAACATCTCTTTGATGCCGTCTATTTGGGTGTGAATCGTGTGGGTGAGCAAAGGTAAATGGTCTTTTGAAAAGCTGATGCGGCTGAGGACATCGGCGCCGAAACTGCCTTGGCGGTTGAGCTCTCCGATACTATCTAATATTTTTCCGCTTTCTAAATCCGCAAGATAGGCGGCAAGAGAAGTTGTGCCGATGTCTATCGCTACCCCGTAGCCTTTTTGCTTTTTTATCGTAAAATCGCCGCGCTCAACTGTTGCATGAAACGCTTTTTGCGTGGTGTTGTCTACCGCTATTGTGATATCGTTTTTAATAGTATAAGCGCAGGCATTGAAACAGCCGTCTGTGATAGGTACATCCACTTGCCCTTCGAGTAGCCGCACCTTGCATTTGTTGCAGATGCCGCGTCCGCCACAGGGCGCAGGGATAAAAATTTGGTTTGCGCCAAGCGCACGCAAAAGGTTTTCGCCTTTGGGTACTTCAATGATTTGCCTTTGCGTTGGTGTAATTACGGTAATTTTTAAGGAGTCAAACATATTGACAGTATAACAGTTTTTTTCATTACCGTCTAGAGGCGGCAAGAACATATTTAAAAAGTTTGTTATCGGTAAATATCCATGAAAGATTCGTTCTTATTGGAGTTCTCGGAGGCACTGTATTTGCGTTTGGCAAGCTCTTTTACTATATTTGCGTAAGTTTTGTCGTCTAAAATAAATTTCTTTTTGTAGATAAAAAGCGCGGTAGCCATAAATATAACGGGAATCGCGCAAAGACAAACCAATAACATTGTTTTGGATTGAGAGGAAACGCTGCGAATGATATCGTCAATTTGCTCTAATTTGACAACCTCCGAAACGGAACCTTTTGCGGCATCGTTTTCTAGAGCTGAAATACGATTGGTATAGTTTAGTACACCCGCTCCAAGATAAACCGCTGTTACGACGCCTTGTACCAACGCGCTCGAAAGCTTTGCGGTGAAGGGCCGCAACGAAAAGATGAGACCTTCTTTGCGGCTGCCTGTTTTGTACTCGTTATATTCTACCGTGTTTGCAATGGAGATTACCATAATCATATAAAAGCCCTGTCCAAAACCGATAATGCCGTTAGCGGCTGCCATAACGCCGAATTTGGTATACCAAACAATGGTGTCAGGTTCGCCAGTTGGAAGGGTAAGACCAAAGAGGAGCATAAGGGAATAACCTGTTATTAACGCAATCCCCGTGGCGTAAAGAATTTTGGTGCGCGAAAACTTTTTTTCGAGCAAGGGGTAGCTTACGGTAAACAAGACATTGGCAATCGCAAACAATATGCCGAATAATGTAAGCAAGATGCCGTTATAACCGAACTCGAAATAAATGTAAGTGAGACTGAGCCCACCTCCGACGACGCCTGTTCCTACAGAAAAGATGAGCATGACTACCGTAATCCATAAAAGCTGGTCGTTTTTGGCGATCGTGCCAAACATTTGTTTGAGCGTAAGCTTGTCTTTTTTGTCGAGACGCGCCCCAAGCGGTTTTTCTTTGACGCCTAAAATAGTAAACATTTGGAAAGCAATCATGAGGATTGCCGCAAGTACGGCGATCACTTTATATCCGATGACCGCGCTGCCCTTGATTGCCAATGCGCCTACCGTAAACATGGGCACTAAAAGACCCACTAATGCGCCGCCCGCGCCTGCGACAAGTTGGGCAACCGAGGTGATTTTGCTACGGTCGTGCTCGTTGCTCGTAAGAGAAGGAAGCATTCCCCAATACGAAATATCGTTCATCGTAAAGGTGATGCTGAAAAGAAAATACATGACAGCGAGAAACCAGATAAACTCACCGCCTTGAAACCCGTTGGTAAACAGAGAAATAATGACCGCTCCCGTGCCTATCGCGCCGATAAGTTGCCAAGGTTTGAATTTACCCCATTTTGACCTTGTGTTTTCTACAATGCCGCCCATAATGGGATCATTAAATGCGTCAAAAAGTCTTGCGGCGATGATAATAAAAGTAACGGACGCAAACTGCGCGTCCGTTACTTGTTTGGTAAATAGGATAAAGGTAAGCAAGTGGGTGGCAAACAGACCGTAAATAAAATCTCTGCCAAAGGTGCCGAACGAAAACATCAGGAGGTTTCTTGTGGTAAGTTTTTCCGGATTGTCTTTGCAGACCGTTCCTTTTTGCTCTGCGCTGTCCATATTGGTTCCCAATAGATTGTAATTATTTCATTAAACCGTCGTCGGTTCTAACCACTTCCCTGAAGACTTTTTCGAATCTTTGGAGCGCGTCCGCAATCACTTCGTCTGTGGTTGCTAAAGAAGTATACAATCTGCTGCCGGCAAGGGTCACGATACCATTCGCCATATACGCCGCGCCCATTTCTTCCATGGCGACTTTGCGCTCGGTCATCATTTTTTTGTGTTTGAGGACGGGAATCAAGGACTTTAGCAAGAACATGGACGAAAAATCGAAACTCATGGCGCCCGTGCATTCTAAATGAACGATAGAGCCTTGATTGTATACCACATAGGGCAACTTGTATTTTGCGATTAGTTCTTTAAGACCTTTTGCGAGTTTGTCTCCCGCTTCGCCCGCCTTAACGCTGGCATTGGTTCTTTCGATTTCTTTAATGGTCAGGTATCCCGCGTAAGAGGAGAGGGGATTGGCAGCAAGGGTGCCGCCGCAATAGGCCTTCGCCTTAAGCCCGCCGATACCTGCGGCAAGTCTTTGGATGTACTCTTTTTTGCCACCGATGCCGCCTGCGGCAGGATAACCACCCGCAATCACCTTGCCAAAAATGGTAAGGTCGGGTTGCACTCCGAAATACCCTTGCGCGCCGCCGAGACCTACGCGGAAGCCTGTGACGACTTCGTCGAAGATAAACAGCGCGCCGAACTTTTTGCAGAGCTCTTGCGCTTTTTGGTTATAATCAAAATCTACGGGTCTCGTACCGCTCTCGGGGCCTACGGGCTCGACAATAACGGCCGCGGTACCGCCTCTGAGTTTGTTGAGGGTGAGCATCTTCTTTAGCATCTCGAGGTCGTTGGGTCTTACTTCGTCGGTAAGGCTCATCAGCCGTTTGTGGATGCCGTGAGACTCTAAAAACCTTCTGGTGCCGGGAATCTTGAGACCGTAAACCATTTGGTCGGACCAACCATGGTAAGCGCCGCCCATCTTGATTATGCGGCTCTTGCCCGTGACGAGCCTTGCGACTCTGGTTGCCGCCATCACGGCTTCGGTGCCCGAGCCGAGCATACGGAACATTTCGACAGCCGGCATATGCTTGTTAATCTCTTTGGCAAGCAATAATTCGGCCTCGTGGAAAAGCCCTGTTACCGGTCCGCATTCTTGCAGAAGTTTAATTACTTCTTCGCGGATGGCGGGGTGGTTGGACCCCAGCACCGTGGGGCCCCCCGCCTGCAGAAAATCTATGTACTTGTTTCCATCGATATCGTATAAATAGGACCCTTCCGCTTTGGATACGCAAATGGGGAAAGGTTTGTTGAATGCCAAATTATGCTGTACGCCGCCCGGTATGTAGGTTTTGGCCTCGTCTGTGATTGCTTTGGATTTTGCGCATTTATCGTTGAAATATTTAAGAACGGTGTCTTTGTAATACGCTTCGGATACCTTATATATAGGTTCGGAGGTCAGTTTTTTGAGATTGGCATTGATTTCTTGCGCAGATTCCCAATTGGATATGGCATACTTTTTCATTTTGATTCTCCTATGATTCTATATATTAAATTCGTGATTGATTTTTTTAACAATTGTGGGCTGTCGAATGCTTCTCGCCGTATGAGTTTTTGGTACACCATACCGAAATAGGCGCCCAATATTGCCATGGTTTGCTCTCGATAAGTGATAAATTCTTCGCCCTTGCCTTCTTGAATAAGTTCGGAGGTGATAAGCTGTTCCAACGCGATAAACGGAGAGCTTTCGGTGGTCTTAATCATGCCGTTCATCAATATTTGGGCAGATAGTTTGGGATAAGGACAGGTGTCGTCTACTAATTTATGCAGGATGACGATAATGCCTTTTACTCCCCGTTTGCCGCTTTTTTTGTAAGCGGTAATAATATCTTGAATGGCGACTTCGGCAATCTCGACCATGAGCGCGTCCGTAGACGCAAAGTGCGAAAAAAAGGTAGAGCGCGAGATGTCCGAGGCTTCCGCGATTTCTTCTATCGTGACATTGCCGAGGCCTTTTTGCTCATAAAGCATTTTGGCGTTGTGCATAATGCTTTTGTGTGTGTTATCCCGTTTTCTTTTTTGTCTCGAAACCAGCTTAGGTTCATCCATGCCAAAATAGTATCACGGAAAAAACCGCCTGTCAATAGAAAATTGTACTTCAGTGCAATTTTGTACGCGGGATTAAATTTCGGATGGTTGAGAAGGTTGCTCTTCAAATATTTCTTCGGGATCCAAATCATATAATATCTTAGTTACCATTTCTTTTATAACGCTGATGTCTGGTTCGCCTTTTACGATAAGTTGGTCGTAATGCTGTTTCACTTTTTCCAAATCTCTTAAATGTGCATAACATAGAATCATAATCGAATGCGGCTCATAGAGGGCAGGCTTCAGTTGAGCCGCTTTTTGAGCATATTTTATTGCTTCTTCATAATTTTCTTGCAACAGATACTCATGTGCCATGTTATTGTAGCCTATTGCATCGCCAACATTAAGTTCCAGAGCCTTTTTCATACACTCTTTTGCTTTAGGAGTCTCTTTTAACTCTTTATAAACCCATCCAAGTGCTCTATAAATTTTATAATAATCGCCATGAAAGCTTAACGCCTTTTCGTATTCCGCAATTGCTTTATGATACAGTTTTAATTCTTTATAGCATACTCCCTTAAAAAATACGCTCATGCTTTTTTGTTTATCGTTATAGCATTTTGCAAACGCTTTTTCCAACTTCTTTATTGCCTTATATGGTTTTTCTAAATCCAAATAAAATAAACCTTTTAAAATCATTTTTTCTGTTTCTACAGAAAATTCTGCGTATTTAAGTTCTTCATGGTATGCCTCATAGATCCTGTCTTTGTACCTTTTTGTAAACATCGGCACATAGGAACTGAATCTCTTAGTAATGTAGAGCACAGACCCCGCAACCGGAAAAGCCAAATGTCGCGCATAAGATTCATGACCAATTACAACCAATACAATCAAGCTTATTAAAGACCCCGTGAAAACAAATAGCGCAATGAATAATTCGATTTTTAATCTTTTTGACAAATTCATCTCCCTTATCCTTTTCTATAAAGTTTTTATGCTAAAATACTTTGATATTTTCGCTTCCCACGAGGCCGAGTAATTCTTTTTGCAAGGCGTCCAGATTGCCTACCGTGATATTGTGACAGAACATTTTTTTGCCTACCTGAATTTTAACAAGGTTTCTTCCGGGATGCGCGAGAAGAATGCTGTTAATGCGCTCGAATTTTTCATTATCGTTCGCGCTAATTCTGAGATACAGCGCGCGGTTGTCCGCTGGCAAAGCATCTTGAATGTTTTCGCGAGTCGCAAGGTCCCAAGGGTGAAGGTCGTTTACGGTAATTTTTGCGTCGCTGTCTCTAAAGCTCAGCTTACCGCGAATGCGTATTAAACTGTCTTTGACAAGAAATTTTTTGCATTTGTCGAGTGTTCTTGCATATATTACAATTTCGATGCGGTCATAAATGTCTTCCAGAATGCCTACCGCCATTTCTTTATTGTCTTTGGTGCGTTTGAAGGTGTAATCGGCAAGAATTCCGCCTGTATTGACTTCCATATTATCCTCAACGATACCGTTGTCTTCTGTAAGAAGAGTTTCGGTTTCGTTTTCGTCGTCGGAATCGTCGTCTTCGTCTTTGTATTTTGGCAACATCGAAGTGTTGAAATTGAATGCCTTAAAATCTTCTTCGTAGCCTGCCAAGGGGTGTCCCGTGACATACATCCCGAGCATTTCCTTTTCCATCAGCAGTTTTTCGCGGCCGTTGTACTCTTTGACGGGAATATATTTATAAGGCACTTCTTCCGTTCCCAGCATTTCAAAAATATTAAACTGATTGCTGTCGGCAAGTTTTCGCTTGTGCTCGACATCGGTTAGAATTTCTTCGTAGTTTGCGATAAGCGTGGCGCGTGTCATCTTGAAGCAATCAAAGGCGCCGCCTTTAATAAGGCTTTCGAGCATCCGCTTGTTGAGTGTGCCGTTCATGCGCTCTATAAAATCGTAAAGGTCTTTGAAATCACCGTTTTTTTGGCGCTCTTCCTTGATTCGTTCGGTTGCGGATTTGCCGACATTTTTAATACAAGCCAATCCATAGCGGATACTGTTTTCTTCAGGCGAAAACAGAGGTTCGGATTTGTTGATATCGGGCGGCAAGAGCGCGATATTGAGCTCTTTGAGCACCTGCATATATTTTTCGGTGTCTTTGGGGTTGTTGATACGGTTGTTGATGACCGCCGCCAAAAACTCGGTGGGATAATACCTTTTATAGTAGGCTGTTTCGTAGCTTAAATAGGCGTAAGCCGCCGCGTGCGACTTGTTAAAAGCGTATTGGGCAAAACTCTGCATTTCGGCGAAAATAGACTCCGCTATCTCGGCGGGGATGCCGTTCCGAACACAGCCGGGAATTTTGACAACGCCGTTTTCTTCGAGGCCGTAAATAAAAACTTGTCTTTCTTTGGGGATTAAATCTACTTTCTTTTTGGAAATAATGCCGCGGAACTTATCTGCGCGTGTCATGTCGTAGCCGGCAAGCACACGGGTTATCATCATGGCTTGCTCTTGGTAGACGATAATGCCGTAAGTAACCTTTAAAATAGACTCTAAAAGCGGATGCTTGTATTTGATTTTGGAAGGGTCTTTGCGGTTTTCGAGATAGGTGTCTATGTTTGCCATGGGGCCGGGACGGTACATCGAGATACCCGCGATAATGTCTTCCATTTTTTCGGGCTTCAAGCGCGCCATAAACTTTTTCATGCCGCCGCCTTCCAATTGGAACACGGCATCCGTGTTGCCCGAAGCGAGAAGTTCGTAAGTGCCTTTCTCTTCGTAGCCTATTTTATCGAAATCGATATCGTTGCCCGTGCGCTCCAGCACATAATCGTGCGCCATTTTGACATCGGTAAGGGTCATCAATGCCAGGAAGTCCATTTTGAGAAGTCCCAGTCTTTCGACTTCGGTCATGGTAAATTGCGTGGTAACCTCATCCCCGTTTTTGGCAAGCGGAATGGTGTCTGCCGCGGGGTTTTTGTAGATGACGACGCCCGCCGCGTGCATCCCCGAGTTGCGCGGCATCCCTTCGAGCTGCATAGCAATGTCAATGACATCTTTATAGGTAGGGAAATTATTGTATAGTTCGATCAGTTCTTTGACGGCGTAGGGCGATTCGGGATTGATAAGGTCTTTGATATGTACTTTTTTGTCATTTTCGCCGTAATCCACCATGTTTTTGGTAATCTTGGAGACATCCGAAAACGGCAGACGGAAAACACGCGCGACATCCTTAATGGCAGATTTCCTTTTTAGTTTTCCAAATGTGATAATTTGACTGATACGGTGTTCGCCGTATTTCTCTTTGACATACTGTATGACTTCGCCTCTTCTGTTAAAGCAAAAATCGATGTCGAAATCGGGCATCGAGGTGCGGTTAACATTCAAGAACCGTTCGAATATCAAGTGATACTTAAGAGGGTCTACATTGGTAATCTCGATTGCGTACGCCACCAGACTGCCTACGCCGCTTCCTCTGCCCGCGCCCACGGGGATATCGTGCGCCTTGGCGTAGGCGATAAAGTCCCATACAATAAGATAATATTCGCTGAAGCCCATGCCGATAATGACTTCGAGTTCGCTCTCGGCTCGCTCGCGAATTTCGTCCGTAATCTGCCCGTACCTTTTAAGCAGTCCTTCGTATGTAAGTTTGCGCAGATACTCGGGCGGGGCCAGATTGTCGGGGCACGGGAAAGCGGGCAACTGGTATTGGTTGAATACAAAGCTTACATCGCATTTTTCGATAATTTCGTAGGGCATGTCCAACGCCTCGGGGCACCATCCCAACCGCTCGGCCATTTCGTCGTAAGATTTTAAGTAAAATTCGTCGGCTGAGAAACGCATGCGATTGGGTTCGTCTATATAAGCGTTAGTTTGAATGCAGAGCATTACATCGTGCATTTTGCTGTCATCCTGTTCGATATAATGCACATCGTTGGTGGCAACGCATTTGACGCCGATTTCGCGGGCAAGCTTTACAAGAAGGGGGTTGATTTCGGCTTGCTCCGGGATGCCGTGGTCTTGAAGTTCTATATAAAAATCGCCTTCGGCAAACATGCTTTTTAGCCGCAAAGCGTACGCTTTGGCGGCGGCGTAGTCGTGTGCAAGCAAATATTGGGGGATTGCGCCCGCAAGGCAAGCCGAAAGACAGATAAGGTCTTTGCTGTACTTTTCGAGAAGGGTTAAGTCGATACGGGGTTTATAATAGAATCCTTCTATAAAAGATAAGGAGCTTAGTTTGGATAAGTTTTTATAACCCTCATTGGTTTTGGCAAGCAAAACAAGGTGATAGTTTTTGTTGGTATTTTCATTGATGCGTCCTTCACGGCGGTGCATATCTTCTGTTAAATAGAATTCGCTTCCAATAATTGGCTTAATACCCGCTTTTTTGCAGGCTTCCCAAAACTGTATGGTTGCATATAAATTGCCATGGTCGGTCATTGCGACGGCAGGCGCGCCCATCGCGGCCACTTTGGGGATCAGCCTGTCGATGCGCGCTGCTCCGTCCAGCAAGCTGTACTCGGTATGAACATGCAAATGTATGAAGGGTTTCGACATGAAAAATCGTTGCTCCTTTGAATGAATTGAAATAAGAAAAAATGTTTATAGACTACAGTAAAGCATAGACGGTTTTGAAAGCGCTTTGTTCATCTTCGCCTTGTACGGCCAAATAGATATACTCGTCTTTTTGGATGTTGAGACTGATAAGCCCCATGATGCTTTTGGCATTAACCGTATGGTTTTGTTTGATGATTTGTACACTGCTTTTGAATTTGCCTGCGGCTTGCGCGATGACCGCGCAATCTTCGGCTTTCAGTCCGTTGGGTCTTGTGATTCTTTTACCCTTAATCATGGTTTCCTCCCAGTTCGTTTGCTATTTGTATCAGTTTGCGCAATCTGTGGTTAAGTCCGCTTTTGGAAGTAGGATAGCGCAAGAGTTTGGTCAGTTCGTTTAGCGTTGCTTCGGGATGCGCCCGACGCGCCTTGGCGGTGTCGCGCAAAGCGTCGTCTAAGTAATTCAGTCCCGCCTTTTTTTCGATGAAAGCGATGGCTTCTATATGCTTTGCGGAAGCGGACAGGGTTTTGTCTATATTTGCCACTTCGCAGTTCGTACGACGGTTGGCGTCGTTTCGTAAAGAGCGGGATGCGACAATATTATTGAGTTTGAATAAAGCGGAGTTGGCTCCTATTGTAATACAAAAATCGCCTATTTTTTCGCTGTCTTTAAGATAGACCGAATAATTGTTCTTCTTAGCGCGTAACCCGGGCGCGATGCCCAGTGAATTCATCAGTTCGGCCGTAAAATGCGCGCTTTTTTGTGAGCAAAGCACGATATCGAGATTGTAGCCTTTGGTATTGGTTGTTTCGCAATCGTTTGAAATCGTTAGCGAACCTGCCGCGCAGAAAACACCTTGCAAAAAACTTTTTTTGCAACAAGACGCCGCTACAATGTCTTGGCTCGCGGTTTCGTGAATACCGTAAGGGGGGTCGAGGATTCCCAATTCTGCTAGAAGAGGGGATGCGGTTTCGGGCGGGAGATGGATTTCGTAAACGGTGCGTTGTCCGAGAGACATCTCTTTCTCTTTTTTAATAATTTCGGGCTCGGTATCCGTAAGTTGCAATAAGATAGCGGCGCATTTTTGGATAAGCTCTTTGCTGGTATGCTGTATCATAAGTCCCAATCCGCCGTGTTCTATCGGCAGACTGCCCGCGCCTAAGATGACACCTGCTAGAAATGCTTTTTTGCAACAAACCGATGTAATTTTTGACTCGAAGATTTCTTCTTTTATCGTGTTGTTTATGCTCAAGATTGCTCCTAACCCAAAATTTTTATTTCGGGTATCAATTCTATTTTAAATTGATTATACACCATTGCTCTTGCCAATTCCATTAACGCTATGTAATCTGCCGCGGTTCCGCCGCCTTTGTTTACAATAAAGTTGGCGTGTTTTTCGCTAATTGCCGCGCCGCCGATAAGGCGACCTTTTAGCCCCACCGATTCTATCATATAGCCTGCCGAAAGCGGTATTGGGTTTTGGAATACGCATCCTAAGGACGGCTCGTTGGGTTGTTTTTGCCGTCGTTCTTTTGCAAACAGTACGGTTTTTTGCTTGACTTCGGTGTTTGGTGTTAAACGGAATGTTGCCGAACAAATCACCGAATTTTGAAAGATGTCGCCGCTGCTACGATAAGCAAAAGGTATGTTTTTTGCTGTGATATGGCGTAGGGTTTTGGCGGCGATGTCATAACAATCTATGCTCTCTAGCAGGTCTTTGATTTCTGTTCCGTATGCTCCGGCGTTCATGAATATCGCGCCGCCTACCGAAGAAGGGATGCCCGTCAATGGTTCTAACCCGCCAAGGTTTCTTTTTGCCGCGTACAAAGCAAGTTTCGGCAGGGTTTCGCCGCTTCCACAAGTAATACAATCGCCGTTTGTGGTTATGCCCTTAAGATTTGCAGTACAGATAACGAGCCCTTCGTAGCCACTGTCTTTAATAAGACAATTGGTGCCCGTGCCCAAAACAGCGTAGGGCGTGCCTGTGCAATGGATAATGTCCGCAATTTTTTCTAACTCGCCTGCGGAAACGGGAGTTACGATGTGGCGCAAGTTGCCGCCGCCACGGTAAGACGAAAAGTGCTCGGCTTTGCCGTTTGTGGCATATGACAGCTTGCTTTCTGTAATAAGCAAGCGGAGGTCTTTCATATTATATCATCTCCCGCATTCAATTTCAATATTTTATGCTTCCGTTTTGTGTCGTATAAAGCAAGCTTGAATATTGCGGCAATACTTAGTACGACTCCCAATACGCCAATTGCGGGATAAGCGGTATTGACGATTGTTTCAAAGCCAAAAATGGACAAAAGATATCCTGCGGCAAGCAAGATAACGGTAAACGCGGGTTTGTTTGCAGATGCCAAAGAAAGGGAGCCTATCATGGTCGTGATAATTGCAAGATAAATCAGCATACTGCCGACCAAACCAAGATGTAAAGATTTTGCGACACCGAGCAAAGGCATAGGCTCGTTTTCCCTACCGTTAATTTGAAGATATACCAGCAAAACCAGCGCTGTGAGTATAATTGCAATCAGAAAAGCACAATGCAATGATTGTTTTTTAGTATGGTGAGAAGATAATTTGGATGCAAGAAGTCCACAAGAGAGAATATTCATTGTAGCGTACAGAATAGGGGAAGAAATACTTGAAGTTCCTTTTGTTTGGAAATGGGGATTTAAGATAAACATAACGGCGCACAACAATATAATGAAAGGGACGGCAAGCAGATTGGCGGTTTTGATTTTTTCGATGCCTTGCGTGACAACGGTGGCGGCAAGCAATCCGCTGAGGATGCCGCCTCCCACATAGCCTGTCGCATCCCTTATCGCGTATTCCGAACCTGCAAGCATCGCCGTGAATATAATAAAATTAGACACACAAAGCAACAAATCCCATGCTTTGTAGGTTTTTGGGAACAAGTATTTGGTAACTTCGCCTTGTGTTAAACGGCCGAGTTCCATAAAAATATACGCCAGCCCGCCGCAAATAAAACAAGATAGAATAGGGATGAAGATATTACATTTGCCGAAAAAAAGCGCGATTTCTCTGCCAGAAGCAAATCCTGCGCCAATAAAGGTACCGATAAAAGTAAAAACCGTTTTCAGGCTGTTTTTATGAGACATATTAAATTATATTTAATGAGCCTCCTGTTCATTCTCAGAAGAAGTGGAATTAAATAGAGGTTCCCAAATTAAAATTTTTTAATATATGCGTATTGACAACCTATGCGAAATAGGCTAAAATAAATACCTGTAAAAACGGGGGAGAACTCATGAAGTACACCAAAGAAGAGACAGCATTGACAATTCGATCTACCATTTTGGCACTTTTCAGTATATGGGCTTTACGGGTCTTGCCGATACTCCCCACTTCACTACAAACATCCGTTGCAGGCGGCATGATGTCTTGCAACGGTATTTTTTTTACAGGAGCGCATTTTTTTAATGATCTCGTTACCAACTTAATTATGCTTAGCATAGCCTTGTTGGGGTTTGGAATGCTTGCCGCATATGCCATTATGAACGCCAGAGCGAAAAAGAAGTCCGAACACTTGTTAAAGTTTGATGATTTAACCGGTATCTATAATAAAAACGGATTTTATAAATGCGCGCAAAGTCTCTTGCAATCAAATAAAGACACCAAGTATTGCGTAGCGGCACTCGATATTTATCGTTTTAAGATTATCAACGAAATTTTTGGTAGGAAGTTTGGCGATGAAATCTTAAAAGAAATTGCCCAGAGCATTAAAGAGGAATTCGAAGGCGAGGGCGTTTTTTGCCGTTTTGGTAGCGATATTTTTATGTTGTGCATCCCTTTCGAATTTCATTATATCGAAAAATTGCAACGCATTAACGATAAAGTGGAAAATAAACTTAAAACAGCCGGAGATATCGTGCTTTCTATTGGTGTTTATGTCATAGAAAACCTCGATATGCCGGTTGCCACTATGTGCGATAGGGCATATATGGCATCCAAAAACATCAAAGGAAGCTATACCACCCGTTTCGCAATGTACGATGATAACCTGCGCGCAACGCTTTTGGAAGAGCGGGAGCTTACCGCTCATATGAAAGAAGGGTTGGAAAACGGCGAGTTTCAAGTATATCTTCAGCCCAAATACAGTCTCGATACCGAGCGTATTATGGGTTCCGAAGCACTAATCAGGTGGTTTCATCCCAAAAAAGGGTTGATAACCCCAGGGAAATTTATTCCTATATTTGAGCGCAACGGACTCATTTTCAATTTGGATATTTTTGTATTGGAAACCGTATGCAAAATATTAAGGAATTGGAAAGAACAGGGGAAAACGCTGAGTCCGATAGCTATCAATATTTCCAGACGCAACATTTTACAAAACCACATTGCCGAAACCATCAAAGATGTTGTGGACGCTTACGGGCTGGATACTTCTTTAGTAAATCTCGAAATCACCGAAACGGCCTATATCGACAACCCGGACCTGCTTAACAAAGTCATCGAAAAGCTAAGAACATATGGTTTTGTGATATCGATAGACGACTTTGGGAGTGGCTATTCGTCGCTGAACACACTAAAAGATGTGCCGGTAGACATTTTAAAAATCGACCTGAAGTTCTTGTTGAATTTCGACAAAGAGAGTAAGGGCGCAAGTATCTTGTCTTCCGTTGTGCGGATGGCAAAATCACTTAACATGGTAATTGTCGCAGAAGGTGTCGAGACCAAAGAGCAAGCGAGTTTTTTAAGAAGTTTGGGGTGCGGCTTTGCGCAGGGGTATTATTACAGCAAACCTATCACCGTAAAGCAATTCGAGGAGTTGGTCGAACGGCAAGAAAACGAGGATATTATTAACGAAGAAAGAGATTTTATTACCGAACTCGATATCGAAAATTTTTGGGAAAACAATGCCGATGTCAATATCTTTTTGCGCAATGTTTTGGGCGGATTCGGTATTTACGAAATTAAAGACGGTACGATTAACGCTTCGCGTGTCAATGACGCATATTTCGAATTGCTCGGATGTTCGCGCGATACTTACTACAAATGTAACAAAAATGTGATAGATTGGGTATATCCTTCCGACAGAGGAATGATGACGAGCGCGTTTTTAAAGACACTAGAAACACGCAAGCCCGAGGATGTTATCTATCGCCGCCTGACTCCCGACGGCAAAATCATATGGCTAAAAAGCAAGTTTTGTTTTATTGCGGGCAATTCTGTCCACAGCCTTTATTATGCGTATTTTACGGATATCACCAATCAAATCAAAACAGAGAAGAGCTTGCGCGCCAACGAAAAAAAATACGCTATGATTATGGACCACATTAACGATATGGTTTTCGAATGGCACAAAAAGACAGATGAAGTTTTCGTAAGCGAACAGTTTAAGCACCTTTTTGGTTACAGCAAAAGCGTCTATTTGCAGTTTACCAAAAACTTTTTCAAAACTTCGTTTTTCCATGAAGAAGACAAAGAAAAACTGCATTCCGCCTTTCTTAGCGTGTATTACGGCGAGCAGAAAGCGGAAGTATCCTGCCGCATCAAGTATGCAAATAAAGACGCTTATCGCAAATGCGAGGTGACACTGATAAGAGTCGAAAACGAATTCTCGGACGATTTAATTATTATCGGTATCGCAACGCTCAATCAATAATACTTGTGAATTAGTTTCTCAACGAGAGATACGCCCAAGTACATCGCGGTGGCAAGGATGCACAGCATGATGGTAGAGGCCATTACGAGGTCCAAACGGAATATTTGAGAGCCGTATACAAGCAAGTACCCTATTCCTTCGCGAGAGACCAAATATTCGCCCATTATGGTGCCTACCCAACTTAATCCCACATTGATTTTAAGCACGGAGATAAGCGTCGGAATATTTCCGGGAAGAATTAGCTTACACAGCGTTTGCAACTTTGTGGCCTTCATGGACTTCATAAGTTGCATTTTGCCTTTATCTATCGACATAAAACCCGTTAGCATACTGATGATTGTTATAATCACGCAGATTAAAAGCGCCATGACGATAATTGCGTTTCTTCCCGCCCCAGCCCATATAATGATAAGCGGACCCAAAGCAATTTTGGGCAAAGCGTTAAGTACGATGATATAAGGTTCGCTAATGCGTCTGACGGTTTCGTTCCACCATAGAATAATCGCTATCAAGGTACCTATAACGGTAGACAGCAAAAAACTGATTACCGTTTCGAGCAATGTCGCTCCCAAATGGCGGAACAACATGCCGCTTTCGTATAAGTTTGAAATAGATTGGACGACTCTGGAAGGGGAGCTGGTCAAAAACGGGTCAATGATCTTGACATGGGCAAACAACTCCCAAAGACCGAACAGCAAGATCAAAATACCTATCTGTACCAATTTGATGAGAATTCTTTTTCTTTTTAGTTTACTGAGATATCTTTTATGTTCTTCCGACATTGCTTCACCTCTAAATCGGCCCATATTTTTTTAAAATAATCTCCGAATCCAAGCTCCCTTCTTTTCAGCGGCGACAGCGTTTTGTTTAAATCGATACGGTAAATGCTTTTGATTTCCGCCGGCCTTTCGGTAAGTACAATAATCCTATCTGCCATCGATATCGCTTCGGCAATATCGTGCGTGACAAAAACGACCGTCTTTTTTTCTGCGCGGATAATATCGTACACATCGTCGCAAACACTTAAGCGTGTTTGAAAATCCAATGCCGAAAAAGGCTCGTCCAGCAGTAAAAGCTCGGGAGAGGTAACCAGCGTCCGTATTAACGCAGCGCGCTGCCGCATGCCGCCCGATAACTCCGAGGGCCGCTTTTTTTCAAACTCCGCCAAACCGTATTTTTGCAACAAACTCCGCGCATAGGTGATATTCTCGGGTGTCTTGGCGTGCATGATTTCCAAACCCAACAAAACATTGCGCACTATGTTGCGCCACTCAAATAATTGGTCGCGCTGAGGCATAAATGCCGTAAGACCCGACATTTCTTCCCATGGTTTTCCTTTCAAAAATATTTCGCCCGACGAAGGCTCGAGTATTCCTGCGATAAGGGAAAGAATCGTCGTTTTGCCGCAACCCGAAGGTCCGACAATCGCCACAAATTCTTCCCTACCGACCTCGAAGCTTACTCGCTTTACCGCCTCCGTTTCCGCATCGGGACTGTGATAGATGAAAGACAGGTCGCGGACTTCCAATAAAGCGTCCATTGGTATCTCCTTGTTATAATAAATGAAAGCACATTCTTAATGATTGAAAGGCTATTCTTCTAACAGACTTTGTGCAATGGTGTTGTCAATTACGGCAGTATAATCTATTTTTTCGGTGATAGTGCCTGCGAATAATAATACATCCTGAAGATTGTCGAATTCTTCTTCGCTCATAACGGGTGTTGTTTTGTACGCCTCGATTGCTTTGTAGGCCGCTACCGAGCTTATCAATATATCGTTGGGCGTATCGGGGAAAGAAGGAGCAAGCGCCGCGGCGATTGCTTGATTGGTGCTTTCAGTAACAAAATCAATACCTTTAATAATCGCTCTCATAAACGCTTTTACCGTATCGTTATTATTGCTTATATAGCTTTTTGTCGCCATAAAACAGGTATAAGGCATATTCCCCGCTTCGGCGCCCACCGAGGTTAAAACTACGCCTTTGCCCGCTGTCTCGTAAATGGATGCGCCGGGTTCGAACATGGTGCAGTAATCGCCTGTTCCGCCTTCGAACGCCGCCGTAATAAGGCCGAATTGTACATCGTAATTGATGGTTACATCTTCTCCGTCAACAAGCTCGTTTTTATAAAGAGCATATTCCAAACACATGGCGGGCATGCCACCGGGGCGGCCGCCGATAATTTCGCTTCCCGCTAAAGAGGCCCAAGTAAAGCTATCATTGGCGGTGCGTCCAACCAAAAACGAACCGTCTTTTTGGGTAAGTTGTCCGAAGACGACAGGATGATTCGTGCTGCCGCCAGAATACACATAAACAGCTG
>JAQVTZ010000160.1 GCA_028699795.1 Clostridia bacterium
ACCGTATTTCGTATAGAGATAGAACTCTCTTTCGCCGTCTTGGTCGGGGTCAAACGATACGGCAAACACCGCTTTTTCTTCTTCGGGCGCACCGGGATAAATCTCGAATATGGGCAAGCCTTGTTCCCCCCAGCGCTTTTCTTTGACGGCATCCGTATCCGCTTTGTAACAATTGCCGAGACTACCGAATATAAATGTTTCTTTTTCTACGCCGGTTTCGGCAAGGGATACCGCCAACCCTTCGTAACTGCAATCCTCTATTTCGCGGTTGGCACTTAGATAATTGCGACTGGACACCAGTTTGACACCGCCTTCGGCGTCAACAACTACTACGCCGCGTTTTGCCGTGCGTTTGGTGGGATCGTAAGGCTTAATATCGATATCTTCGAGGCTATCTACAATTGTCGTAAGCCTTTTGGTCTTATATTTGTCTCTAATTTCTAACAGTTCTTCGCGGACAACCGCATATTGGGCGCGTTGAGAGCCAATGATATTGGACAACCGCTCTATATTTTTGTGTAGTTCGCTAAGTTCATTTTCGAATTTGGTAATATCCAACTTGTTGATGTTGCCGAGTTGCAAACTTAACACGGCTTCCGCCTGCGCTTCGGAAAGCCCGAACCTTTCGCGAAGTTTGGACTTTGCATCCGTCCTCGATGAAGACGCGCGGATAAGCGCGATAACTTCGTCTATCGCGGGCATAATAATGCTGTAGCCCTCTAAAATATGCTCTCTCTTTTTTGCGATTGCTATTTCGTGTCGACTGCGGTTAAGAATTACGGTTCGCTGATAATCGAGATAATACTTTACTATTTCAATCAATCCCATTTGCTTGGGTTTGCCACCCGCTATCGCCACTATATTGACATTGAAATTGGTTTGTAAATCAGTACGCTTAAGAAGATAATTGTATATTTTTATTGCGTCTTCACCTTTTTTAAGTTTGATTACAATCCTCATGCCGTTTCGGTCAGACTCGTCGGCAACATCCATGATATTGCCCATTTCTTCCTTTTTGGTTTCCTTAAGGTCGAAAATCTTTTCGAGCAGACTTTTTTTGTTGACATTATACGGTATTTCGGTAATGACGATATTTTGCCTGTCTCCGTCGGAATTCTCGATGTCGGCTTTCGCGCGCAATACGATTTTTCCTTTCCCTGTTTCGTACACACTTTCCAATCCCTCGTTCAGCAAAAATCCGCCTGTCGCGAAATCGGGCCCCTTGATTATCTTTAGCAGATCAGGAAGTTTCATGGTTGGTTGGTCAATCAAAGCGACACAACCGTCTATCACTTCGGTGAGGTTGTGCGAAGGGATGTTGGTCGCAAGCCCAATCGCGATACCCATTGCGCCGTTGACAAGCAAGTTCGGGAATCTGCCGGGAAGAACATCGGGCTCTTCTAGCGTGTCATCGAAGTTCTTGCTCCATTGTACCGTGCCCTTATGTAAGTCACGCAAGAGTTCGGTCGAAAGCGGAGTAAGCTTGACCTCGGTATATCTCATCGCGGCGGCGGGGTCGCCGTCTACGGAGCCAAAATTGCCGTGTCCGTCTACCAAGGTAAGACGCATATTGAAACTTTGCGCCATCCTTACCATCGCATCGTAAACGGAAGAATCGCCGTGCGGATGATATTTACCCAAACATTCACCCACCACTCTTGCAGATTTTTTGTAAGAGCCGTCGGGTTTCATGTTAAGTTCGCTCATCGCGTATAAGATGCGCCTTTGCACAGGCTTTAAGCCGTCCTCTACGCGCGGCAAAGCTCTGTCCATAATTACGGCTTCGGAATAGGGCATCATCGAGTCCGGCAATACCTTTTCGAGCGGTCTTTCTATGATATTCTCTACAAAATTTTCTTTGATGTCAAAAGCTCTCTGTCTTGCCATTTTATCCTCCGTACTTAACCGCAAAGGTGTCTATCTTATTAAAATTGGCGTTTTCGTTGATAAATTCTTTACGCGCCGCCACATCGTCCCCCATAAGCGTGGATATCATGTGCTCGGCCTCAATCGCGTTTTCTACGGTAACACGCATCAGCGTACGCTTCTTGGGGTCCAGCGTCGTGTCCCAAAGCTGTTCGGGATTCATCTCTCCCAACCCTTTATAGCGTTGCAGGCTGTAGCTTCCTTTGGTTTCGGATAGGATTTTATCCAGCTCGATATCGTCGTAAGCGTAGCTTACTTCGCCTTTTTTTTCTATTTTGTAAAGGGGCGGCATACCGATATACACATGCCCTTCGGTGATAAGCTTCCGCATATACCGATAAAAGAAAGTAAGCAAAATTGCGCGAATATGCGCGCCGTCTTGGTCTGCATCCGCAAGAATAATAACCTTGTTGTACTTCAGGCTGTTGATGTCAAAATCCTTATCGTAATCGGTGCCTAACGCGTAAATAATTGTTTTGATTTCTTCGTTCGCAATAATTTGTTCTTTGCGTTTTCTTTCGCAATTGAGCGGTTTCCCTCTAAGCGGAAGCACCGCTTGGAAAGAGCGGTCGCGTCCTTGTTTGGCAGAGCCTCCCGCGCTGTCGCCCTCGACGATAAACAGTTCGTTATTCTCTGCTTTTCGGCCAGAGCAAGCCGAGAATTTGCCGATCAACACGCTGCCTGTCATTGCATTCTTTTGGCGTTGCGCGTCTTTGGCGCGTTTTTCGGCATCGCGCACCTTACTTGCGTTTAAGCCGATTTTGACGATAAGGCTACCCATGTCCTTATTTTTGTTTTCGCTGAGATACGCGTCCAGCTTTTCTCCTACCATGGTCTCTACGAGACTTTTTATTTCGGGATTGCCGAGTTTGGTTTTGGTTTGCCCTTCGAATTGGATATTCTGCATCTTAATGCTTAGGATAGCGGTCATACCGTCGCGATAATCGTCTCCGATAATATTACCGCCCTTGGTCTTTAATAAATTATTTCTGCGGGCGTAATCATTTAAGCAACGCGTCATGGCCGATTTAAAACCCGTTTCATGCGTACCACCCTCTGTTGTAGGGATATTATTTACATATGAAATGAGCGTTTCGCCGTAATTCGTGGTATACTGCATGGCAAGTTGAAACTCGAAATTGTCTGTTGTACCCTCTAAATAGATTACTTTTTGCGACTGCAAAACCTTAGCGGCATTAACATATTTCACAAAATCAACCAAACCGCCTTTGTACATGAAAGTATATTTTTTGGGGTCTCCGTTTTCGTCTTTGACACGCATATCCGTTAAAGAAAGCGTAATGCCTTTATTAAGATAGGCAAGTTCGCGGATTCGGTTTTTAATAGTCGCGAGATCGAAAACCTCTTTGCCAAAAACCGCGTCGTCGGGCAAAAAAGTAACTTTGGTACCGCGAAGTTTGGAAGAAGTTGTGGAAGCAACGGCGAGCGGCGTTTTTACGATTCCGCTTTTCACTTTTCCGTTTATCGTCGAACTATGAAACTCTTGACGGTATTCTTTTTTGTTTTTGAACACCTGCACGGTAAGCCATTTGGACAGCGCATTGGTTACCGAAGCGCCCACGCCGTGCAATCCGCCTGAAAACTTGTACTCATTGTTATCGAACTTTCCGCCCGCATGAAGCACGGTAAAAACCAGTTCGATGCCGCTTTTGTTGTATTTGGGATGAATGTCTACCGGGATTCCCCTGCCGTTATCTTCGACCGAAACCGAATTGTCCTCATAAATTACAATATTGATGGTGTCGGCGTAGCCGTTAGCGGCCTCATCCATAGAGTTGTCTACAATTTCCCATAATATATGGTGCAAACCCTTTGCTCCCGTCGTACCGATATACATTCCGGGGCGCATCCGAACTGCCTCTAACCCCTCTAGGACGACGATATTCTCTGCGTTGTACTTCTTTTCTGGCATAAACCCTCCAGTTATCGAACGTATGATATTGTGTAAAACCACTACATATAGTATCACATTAGTAAGCCAAGTGTCAATATAAAGGAAGCCTTCCCAATGGGGGCTTCCGAGTTCGCATCATTTTCTTCTATATCTCATCGTTTTTTATGCGTTAGGGTAATATCTAACATAAACTATAAAAGACAACAGCGTAATTTGGGCACCTCTATTTAGCCTCTTCGAGGAATTTCGGATGGATTTTCGAGTAGAAAAACGCCGTTTTGACGAAAGCAATAGCAGCGCTATTGTCGAGGAAAATAGGCGGTTTTATGCCAACCGAACCGTAAGATTTGCTTTAGCAAATCTGTACGCTTTTGCGTCCAAGCAATAAGCATAAGCGTCATAAGGTGAGGAAAGACCACGAAATTACC
>JAQVTZ010000019.1 GCA_028699795.1 Clostridia bacterium
AAAAGAAAAACCAAAAGTCATAGGGACTCGTACGCGTTAAAAGCCGTATCCTCTGAAGATTTCGTTGGGCGGGGACGGAGTGTCTTCGGGCGGAATGATTTCGATACGCTCTTTTTCTTGCTTTAATAGAGGCTTTGCGATAAAACGGTAGATGAGAACGGCAGTCAGCGCAATCACACCCAAAGATACGCCGCTTGCTATTTTTTCGTGGAGGTCGAAGTCTTCCGCCGTAAGAAAAATAACGAAATAGACCAAATTTAACAGGCCTTCTAACAAAAAGTAGAAGCTAAACAGTTTCATAAAAGCGGTACCTTTATATTTGGGATGAACGACGCTTTCGGTAAGCACGAGATAAATTACCAGATATGCCCCGGTAAACACAAGAAAACCGATAATATAAAGATTGTACAGCTCGAATGCAGGCGCGGCGAACGAAATAAGGGAAAGGAGGCCGAAGACCGTATTCGCGAGGATATAAAGCACCCTCGCAACGGTTTTGAAATGAAGCATATTATTGTTCACATATCTTCTGTTATATAAAAACCGATAGACCAGCATCAAAATAAGTTCGAACAAAATAATGCCGATGAGTCCTGTTTCTAAATAGAACACCCAAGCAAGGTTGTTTACAAACCCCGTAAATTCTACCGCCATTTGCGCCATATATTCGTTTAAGCTTGCGATCATTTGGTCGGAAGTCGTAATAAGGCTATATAAGTTGGCGAAGACATAGCTTACACCTACCAGAAGAATCCATACGGCGGAAGGTACTTTCTCGAGTTTGGTAATAATGGCGTTTACTCTTTTCATAAGGGCTCCGTTAATAATTTATTAGTAATCTGCTGACGGCAGACCTTAGAGCGGTGTCATCGCTCATGATGCCGCTTTTGAACGCGAATTCGGCTTGCGTCAGTGTGTCCAGACTATCTTTTAATCTTTTTTTGGTGTATTTGGATGCAGCGTCACGCGCTTTTTTGACGGCGAATTCTTTTGCGCCCATGAGTTCGGCAAGTTCGGCATTGGGAAGCGGTGACAGCGCGGCATACAGCATTCTGCGGTATTGCCCCGCAAGCGAGGCAAGCATATAGGAGCAGGACACATTGCGAGAGAAAAACTTGTCCATAATTTCGTAAGCGCGCGCGTTGTTGCGTAACGCCAGCGCGTTGGACAATTCATAAATGGCGTTTTCGGTGGTATCCGCAACATTGAGGCGGACATCTTCGGCCGTAATTTGCCCACCGTCTTTATAGGCTTTCAGCTTGATAAGTTCGGAATGAATGCGCGACATATCGCGATTGCAATAAGCAACTAAAATGGAGAATGCTTTATATGGAATCGAAATATCGCCATACTTGTCGCGTAGGATATTGCCAAGTTCCGACTCTTCTAATCGGTTGGCATCGATCTTTACAAAAAGTTTGCGCAATTTGGGAGTGGTAAGAAGGTTTTTGCCTATCAGCACCAAATAGGCGCCGTCCAACCTTTCGGCAATCGTTTCCAGTTTGCCCTTGTCGCTCAGTTTTTCTTTATAAGTCGTATCCCGCACAATGACGACGGTGTCTGACGGGAACATCGAAAAGGTTTGTACGGCATCGGCGATATCGGCAACAGCGCCAAGCGCGTCTATCATTCGGAGATTGAGCGAGCGATACTCTTCGGGCACGAGAGAGGCAAAAAAGTCTGTTGCATGTTCTATCCAGAAAAGATCGTCGCCTTCGATATAATACGCTTTGTTTTGCAACGCGTCTTTTTTTAATTCTACGGCTTTCATTGATTATAGTATATAATTATTCGCGCTCTTTTTCAATCTTTTCATGAAAATTGTAGAAAAACGATTATAAAAAAACAATCGCATAGAATAATGAAAATCCGATTATGCCGGTAAGCACACGGTATTTGGTCTTTATGTTTACCATAAAAAAGCGACTCATATAGAGCATTGCAAAGACATAGATAATCGCTAAAAGTCCAATCTCACTTGTTTCGGCTACAGCGTACGGCAGTTGAGAGATAAACGCGACAATGTACTTAATTGCGATAAAAGGGTAATCAAAAGGAACAATTAAGGCGCCCAAAGGAGCATAAATAAGAAATAATACCGTAGCCGTCATGAGGAAGGCATACAACACGCCGACAAAAGGAATGACGAGCAAGTTTGACAGGCAAAAATAAATGCCAAAGGTAGAAAACGCGTTAATTGCGACCGCAACCAAAAGTGTGTTTGCCGCAAGCGAAACCGCCGCTAAATCGGCAAAAGCCTTAGCGATGCGTCCTTTACCAAAGGTGAGGCATTTTTGTAAGGGTCTATAAAAGCAAACAATCCCCAATACTGCCGCGAAACTTAGTTGGAACCCGACCTCAAACAGGCTGAGCGGCTTGCAAACCAGTAGGATAATGGCGGCAAGCGCAAGGATATTGAGCGGGTCGGGACGGCGGTATAATAAAAAGCCAGCAAACCCTACCGTTGTCATAATGATTGCCCGTGTGATACTTGCGGAAAAGCCTGCGACCGTGCCATAGCACAGCATGGCGATAAAGCTTACCGCGAAAGCCGTATAGCGGCCGAGCCTTGCTTTTTTGCAGAAAAAGAAAATGATTCCCACCAAAAAGCCTATATGAAGCCCCGATACCGCAAAGATATGGGACAGCCCGCTTGCTCTGAAGTAGTCTTTTGTTTCGCGGGGCAGCAAAGACTTGTCACCTAATACGAGAGACAGAGCAATTCCTGCCGAGTCTTCGCTTAAAAGCGTGGCATAGCCGTTTTTGATGCGTTCGCGCACCTTTTCGGCGGGTGAAAGTTTGTCCATCGACAAATAGTGTACGGTTTCACCTGTCATGGTGTATTTTACGCCGCTGTTATAGTAAGACATGGATTGGTATTGAAAAGGGTCCCAATCGAACGCCGTAAGAGTTCCTGAGGCGGATATTCTTGCCCCGACCATAAATATGGTTTCGCAGTATAGGTAAGCGTTGCCTTTGACATGGCCCGCATCGATGCGCACATCCTCGATGAGGTAAACATTTTGTCCGTTGGCGTCTTGTTCGGCACGGGCAACACGACCCGTCAGCACGGCATCTTCTACGACATAGTTCCCCGTAAGATTGCAGGTATAATGAATGTTGTAAAGGAAAAATCCCGCAAGAAGAAACAGAGCTACCCATACATAAAGGCGTTTTTTAAAAAAGGCGAGCACAAGGCCCGCAACAAGAAAGAGGGAGAACGCAATATAAAAAACCGTAACTACTGTTAGATTGTTATAAACTGCCGCGGATAAGACAATGCCTATGATAAGTGACAAAGCGGCAAACACGGGAAGCCTGTAATTGAGGGCCCCGTTAAAAATTGTATGAGCAGTCCCGTTTATATTCGGTAAAGGCTCGATAATAGCCTCATTTGGTTCGGAATGATTGTTATCCACAAGATTTCCTCTTCATAATTACTTATAATATACTTAATCGAGTTTTGTTTGTCAATAGTGAGGATAGCGCCGTATCGTAGGAGTTCTCAACCATTTTTAATGTTTAGGGAATCTTTGCGATCATTATCATGATTTATCATAGAAACATTTGACAAAAAATAAATACTCTATATAATAATGGGCATATGTGAGGTTGTTATGTTGGATTTTATTAGTAGCGACAGTATTTGGGTGTATTTTATCATCTTTTTCGGCAAGATTATAGAGGTTACTTTCGCTACGCTCCGTATCGTTTTAATCAATCGCGGCGAACGCACCAAAGGGTCGTTGGTTGCTTTTGTAGAAGTTATTCTTTGGATTTATGTCACGGGCACTGTATTAGTCGGTTTCCAAAACTCTCCGCTCAAAGTGGTTGTATTTGCCGTAGCGTTTGCTTTGGGGAATTATATGGGGAGTTGGCTCGAAAACAAAATCGCCTTGGGGTTAAGCACGATTGAAGTGATTACGACGGAAGACCCCGCTTGCTTGTTGGCGGTGCTGCGCGCCAATAATTTGGGCGTGACCGTTATAGACGGCGAAGGGAAGGACGGCGTACGCAAAATTCTCAAAGTTCATTTAAAACGCAGCCGTATTGCGTCAACGGTAAAGTTAATCAACAAAAACCTAGAAACTTGCGTGATTTCCGTAACGGATGTCAAAGTAATCAAAGGCGGATATATCAAAAAATAGCATCAAATAGCACATCTACAAAAAATTGGGCGGCAATGTTTCCGTCCTTTTTTCATGCAATCACATTGTCTTATTGAAAACAGTCTTTCCGTATTGTATAATGATACCTATTAGAGGTAGATGATATGAAAAAAGAAACATTTACAAGTTATGACGGCAAAGAGCTTGCCTGTTTTTTGTGGGACGATGTCCAAAACCCCAAAGGCGTCATCCAGATTATTCATGGCATGACCTCGCACATGCAACGCTATAAGGAATTGGGAGAAACTCTTAACCGCTACGGATATATCGCATACGGCGATGATCACCGTCCGCATGGCGAAACGGCAGGCATAGAAAACCTTGGGAAGGCGGAAAAAAACAATTACGAAGAAAATGTGCAAGACGAAATCGCCATTACCCAAATGCTGAAAAAAAGATACGGATTGCCCGTACAATTGTTTGCGCACAGTTACGGGTCTTTCCTTGCCCAAACTTATCTTACACGCCGTTCGGATTTATTAGAAGGTGTTATTCTGTCGGGGTCCTCCCATATGGGCGGCGCCAGACTGAAGTTCGGCAAGGTGTTGACTTCGTTGCAAAGGATAAAGTATAAAATGGATGAGCCCAACCTCATGCTCTTCCGTATGACTTTTGAGGCAAACAACAAGCCTTTTGCCGGCGAAGGTCTTTTAAATGCTTGGCTGAACCGCGATAAAGACAAAGTAGCCCTTTATAACAAGGACCCTTATTGCAATTTTTATATGACACACGGGTTTTATTACTCAATGATGAGGGGGCTTACCGAAACTTATAAAAAAGCGGCATTGTCCAAAATCCGCAAAAATCTACCTATCTATATCATAAGCGGCTCACGCGACCCTTTGGGCGGGATGGGCAAAAAAGTAACCAAATTATATCACGCCTACCAATCGTTGGGGCTGAATGTCAAAATGAAGCTATATGAAGACGCGCGGCACGAGCTGACTTCGGATTTCGAAAAAGATACCGTCATAAGCGATATGGTACGCTTTTATGACGGCAATGTGGGAAAATAAGATGGAAATTGTTTTGGATTATGGCAAAAAAGGATTAAAGATTGACCTCGACAACGCCGATGTCTTTTATCCCTCCCCGCAAAAAGCAATCGAAAACCCTGTTGAGGCGATAAGGTCAAAGTTGCACGCTCCCGATTTCGGTCCAACTCTAAAAGAATTTTTTAAGGGCAAGAAGACCGTCGCAATCGCTCATACCGATATTACCCGCGCAACGCCGAATACGATCATTATTCCGTTACTCATAGAAGAATTATTGGCAGCAGGCGCGCGCAAAGAAGATATTACGCTGGTAAACATGACGGGAAGCCACCGCCCCCAAACACAAGCGGAACTGGAAGGGATGCTTACGGCAGAGGTCGCAAGAAATTATAAATGTGTCCAGCATAACAGCTTCGACTATTCTACCATGACCGAAGCGGGCACATTTGGGGACGGCAATACGCTGTATATCAATAAGGAATTTATGGATGCGGATCTCAAAATCTGCACAGGATTTATTGAGCCGCATTTTTTTGCGGGGTTTAGCGGCGGCCCCAAAGCGATCCTCCCCGGTTTAAGCGATATCGAAAGCATTATGCGTAATCATAACGCCGCCCGCATTGCCTCCCCCCTTGCGACTTGGGGAATCACCGAAGGCAACCCCGTATGGGAAAACATTCGCGAGGGCGCACGCATCGTGAACCCCGACTTGCTAATAAATGTAGCTATGGATACAAAAAACTGTATTTCAGGGGTCTTTGTTGGCAAGTGGGAAGAGACGCACCGTAAGGGATACGAATTTGTGAAGCGGCACGCCATGCAAAAAGTAGAAAAAGAATATGATATTGTCATCACAACCAACAGCGGTTATCCTTTAGATATGAATCTATACCAATGTGTCAAAGGCATTTCGACGGCGGCGCAAATCGTTAAAGAAGGCGGAGTCATTATTATGGCGGGAGAATGTTCGGACGGTATCCCCGACAACAGTCATTATCACAACATTCTTAAGATGAAAAACACACCCGAAGACCTGTTTCGCTTTATTATGGAAAATGAAACAACGATGCCAGAGCAATGGCAGGCGCAAATACAAACGCGTATCCAAAAACGGGCAAAAGTCTATGTTTACTCTTCGCTTTCTGACGATAAGATAAAAGAAGCCATGTTTTTCCCTTGCAAGGATATCGAAAAGCTGGTGGCAAACTTAAAAGGAAGTGCTGCGGTGCTTCCCAAAGGCCCCCAAACCATCCCTTATATAGAAAGAAGCGCCGATAAAAGTTGAGCATGGTAAGAAATTATGTTATACTAACAAAAAAGCAAACCATTATATTCAAGTTATCATCGGAGGATGTTATGGAATATTTAAGTGAAATATCGCAATTGTTGCAAAAGGGCAGGGCAAAAGAGATTAAGGATGTTGTGCAACAGGCGCTTGACGCGGGCATGTCACCCAAAGAAATTCTTATGGACGGGCTGATAAGCGGTATGAGCGTTGTGGGCGAGAAATTCAAAAACAATCAGGTATTTGTGCCCGAAGTGCTGATTGCGGCAAGAGCGATGAACTTTGCATTAGAAGTTTTGAAACCCGCTCTTGTAGACAGCGGCGTCCAACCTTTAGGCAAAGCGGTAATTTGTACCGTCAAAGGCGATATGCACGATATCGGTAAAAATCTTGTCAAAATGATGATAGAAGGACAGGGCATCGAGTGTATCGATTTGGGAGTAGATGCTTCGGGTGATAAAGTGGTGCAAGCAATCAAAGAACATTCACCCGACATCGTATGTCTGTCTGCACTGTTGACAACCACAATGACATCCCAAAAAGATATTATAGACGCCATTAAAAAAGCGGGATTGCGCGACAAAGTAAAGATTATGGTAGGCGGCGCGCCCGTTACTGAAGCATTCGCAAAACAAATAGGCGCCGATGCCTACACTCCCGATGCGGCATCCGCGGCAACGATTGCACGAAATTTTCTTTGATATTTTTATTCTATCGTAAACAAGCCGCTCAAAAAAAGAAAGAGCGGCTTTTTCATGCATAATTTCCCAAGGTACTTCCGCTGAAAATCTACTGTGGACTTACTTTGGGAAAATACTCGACTTTTTTATGTCGCCAATCTCAAAAATTACGCTTTTTTGGTATAGACAATATAGCTTTAATTTAGTATAATAAGCAAAGTGTGGAGAGGAAGGAAGAGCACGGAAACTCTTTTTCTGCCGATTTTTTAGGAGTTAAGAATGGAAAACAAGACTTTGCTTACTTATACCAAACCTGAGAGAAACGCGTACCTTGTTTCTATGGTTGGTCAAAACATGATTTACAACATTGTGGGTACTGCGCTTGCGTATTACTTCCAGTTTGTTATTTTAATACCCGCTATGGCGGTGGGCGTTATTATGACGATTGCCAGAGTTTGGGACGGTGTCAATGATTTTTTCATGGGCACGATTGTGGAC
Organism: Clostridia bacterium; assembly: GCA_028699795.1. GTDB lineage: Bacteria > Bacillota > Clostridia > Christensenellales > DTU072 > Firm-09. The sequence goes on from JAQVTZ010000019.1 coordinate 7,628, forward strand.
AAAACCAGAAGCAAATGGGGCAAATGCAGACCTTTTTTGATTTATGTTCCCATACCAATTATGATTATCACGCTGTTATGCTTTCTCAATTTCGGATTTTACGGAGAGTCGGCTGCAAAAAATGTGCTTATCGTAGGCTGGGCATCCGTTATGTATATCTTGTGGGGGATGATTTATACCATCGGCGATATCCCGTTATGGGGTGTGACCGCGCTAATGACCGAAAGCAGTCATGACAGAAACAAGTTGCTTTCGTTTGCGAGAATTGCGGGCGGCGTTGGTGGCGGCATTGTCATGCTTTCTATTATCCCGATATCGCTTGCTCTGGGCAATTCGTTAACCGATACCTTCGGAACAAGCGCAAGCAACGGCGAACGATGGGGATTTTTTATCGGAGCTTTGATATTTGCCGTGATCGGTACGGCCCTTTTCCAAATATGCGGGTTCAAGATAAAAGAAAGAGTGAAATCGGGCGAAAAACGACCCAGTCTGAAAGAAAATTTCGTTACCATCAAAAACAACAAGCCGTTTATGCAGATTTTACTCTCTGGCATATTAGGCAGTCCCAAAATGTTGATTATGCTTGCGGCAATGCCCCTTATCAATTATTATTTTGCGACCAAAGACCCCGTAATGTCTTTGGTATATATGATTGTATTGGGCGGCGGCGTGTTTATCGGACAGTTCGCGGGGATGGCGCTCGCTCCTTTTCTCATAAAAAAGTATAATAATAAGAAAAATCTTTATAATATTTCCAATTTAAGTAGCGCGTTGCCTTATCTTGCCATTTTTGTTGTCTATCTGTTGACCCCCAGAGGGATGCTTGCGACCAACTTCGCGCTCATCGCTTTCTTCTCGATATTGTTTATGGTCAACGGATTTTTCGCGGGGATTGTGATTGTATTGCAGTCCTCGATGATAGCCGACTGTATAGACTACGAAGAGCATAAACACGGCAACAGGCCTGACGGCATCTTTTTTGCAGGGCAGACATTTCTTGCCAAACTCACTTCGGGTATTGCAACCATTCTAGCCGCAGTAGCATATGCCGCGGTAGGCTTTTCGGATGCCGCGGTAGAAGACTTGAACGCTTATATCGCCAATTTGGGACCGAACGATATGCTCCCCCGAGAGATGGCGCAATACGATAATTTTATGATGATATTGTTTTTCTTGGTGTCGGTTCCCCCCGCAATCGGTTGTCTGCTGTCGGTCATTCCCACTTGGAAATACGCGCTGAATGACGATGTACACAAACAGATTTTGTCCGAACTCAACGAAAGAAGACGCGATAAAGAGCTACAGGCAAGTCTAGCCGAAAGCGATGAAAGCAAAGACGGTATTGATTAAAAACAGAAATGAAAAGGGCTACCTTTAAAGGTAGCCTCTTTTTATTTAATCAGCATAAGTTATTAGCTTCCTTAAAATTGACCCATTTTCTTTTTGTCTTTTTCTTGTCTGCGCCATTTATGGTAGGGGAACCATAAGACAAACAAGACGAGGCAACATACCGCGCTTACCCAAGTCGCCGAAGAAAACTTTATGGTAACCATTTCGGAATACTGCGATATAGCGGCGATTGTATCGGCGCCTACATCCATTCTCTTAGATACCGCGTCAATGATTTTGTCCAGATTTCGGAAAAACAGATTTGGGATTCCCGCGAATAGAACATAGGGCATCCATCCGAAGAATTTGGGCACAAACATACCAACCGTCTTATTACGCGCAAAGAATTTGAAGAATATTTTGAGAATCAAATAAGCCCACGACAAAATAACAATCAGTAAAAACGCGCCCAATCCTTTTAATACCATAGATATGGCGGATTCGGCTTCGTCTCCGAGCGCGCCGTACATTTTGTTGGACAAGAAAGTTTTGACTTCTTCCATATTGTTAAGCGACATATCTTCGTCGATGCCTGCTTGGTTGATGAGTCCCACAATAACGGATTCTTTATTAAAGTCTTCTCCGTCGGAGAATTTCTCCAGATTTTCGTCCAGTTCGTTGACGACTTGGTCCTTGAGTTCCACCGCTTTTGCGTCGATTTGGGCTTGGGTGTAACTGCCTTCCCCGCTCTCTTCTATCAAGGCCTGTTCGGCATAGACGTTAACAAGGTTGTCCAATGTTTCGGACTCTTCCAGTGTTTGCGAAACATCGTCTGTATCTCCATTAAGAAATGCAATGAGGGTATTCGACAGGTCAGATTGCAAAGTTTCGATATCTTCTTGGGAGACGCCGTATTCGGACTCTAGTTCGGTTTGCACTTGCTCTTCTGTGACATTGCCCCCGAGTTCTTCTTGCAACTGATTATATATTTCTTCTTCGGCTCTTTCTACCACGGTATTGACGACCACTTTTGCCAGAGACTCTACCACTTTATCTACCGCATTTAACAAGTTGTCTACAACAACATCAATTTGGTCGGACATGAGCGCTTGTACCGCTTCGGAAGATTTGCCCGTAATAGATTTGAGTAGCGTCGCGCTTTTGATTTGTATCGTCAGCGGAATTTCGAAGTCGATACCGTCAAACAATTCTTGATAATCAAATTCGGAATTTGACTCGGCGATATCGCTATCCTCAAGATAGGTGTTGAGCAGTTGATCGGTTACATTAACGGTTACGGTAAGGCGAAAGAAATTGCCTGTGCAAAGTGTTATGATAGACACAATTGCCAAAATGGCAACAATAATATTACAGGTGATAATTTTTGGATTGTTATTCATTGTTATTCCCTCTCGATACATGCTGTTTTATTGAGGTATGCTCTTATTATCATATTATCAAAATTAAAAGAAGAAGTAAAGAAATATTTTTATGAGGCGCCTTTATACAAAAAGCGGTATGCATGACTCAATTTATCTTGTTAAGGGTTGAATTCCATTCTGTTTTCTCCTATAATAGAGATAGTTCAATAGGGGAACCCGATTTTGACAATTGTTTTCTTTGCCTTTTCCGACGAGGACAGGTCTGCCGTCAATATTTATATAGCGCGTATCGCCAACGGCGACACTTCCGCCATAGGAGATTTATACCGTTTGGCAGGAGGCAGACTGCTGTCTGTGGCGCAAGGCATCATGCGCAACAAATACAATGCCGAGGATGTGCTGCACGACAGCTTCATTAAGATTGTGCGCTACGCAAAACAATTTCGTGCGGGAACCAACGGATACGCTTGGGTGTGTAAAATTGTAAAGAATACCGCTCTAAATAAATTAAAAAGCGAGCATTTGCGGCGCGCCGAGAACATTGATGACATCTTCGGATTGTCAGACGGCAAAGATTTTTATGAAAACCATGCTTGCTCTATGGATATCAAAAGAGCAATGCTGTCGCTCCAACCCAAAGAAAGGTTGGTGATTTGGCTGAAATATTATAACGAGATGACCGTGCGCGAAATCGCCGCGGATACGGGCATCAAAAAAACCACTGTACAAGACCTTATTAAACGGGCAGAACTAAAATTGCGGAATATGTTGGAATAACCGTACAAACCCCCACTCTCTATTGTTGTAATGAAGGAAATGAAAATAGACAGACGGATCGAACAAAAACTGAAGTTGCTTGCACAAAGCGTAAGGCTATCACCTGATACGGTGCGGGATGCCGAGCGTGAGCTTTCTTATGGTCAAGTGTCCCGCAAACCTGTTTTCAGGCGGGTTTTCGCAGGCGTTTCCGCGGCTTGTGTCATTATCGCTGTGATTATTGTTGTTGCGGTACTCACGCGCGGACATTCTCAACCCGAAACGGTTGTCCCGTATCAGCTTAATTCACTTCAAGCTGCTTTTGTCGCGAAAACGGATACACAGGCCTTGCCCTTTTCGACTTTCGAAAACGCTCTCTATACCCAGAAAACATTTATCCGAGACGGCGAGGTTGAAGTGGTAGGGACAAAAATCATTCATGTCACCGAACAAGGGACCAACGAGCTGCTTATCTATGAGGACAGCGGCGGCGGGTTGCAAGATTTTAAAGGGTATCAAAGTTATGCCGAGCAAGAGATAGACGGGGTCACCGTCCGTCTTCATACCGAATACAAAAACGGCGAGCACTACACTTATTGCTATTACGAGGCATCCGACATGGATTACTATATGGTGATGATGTCGCCGAACCCCAACGCGGCACAATACTATTTTCAAAATTATTCTTAAGGAAATACTTCATATTTATGAAGTAATTCCTTAATTATCCGTACAAACTGCAGATACCGATTGTTGTAGAAGTAAAACAGGAGGTAAAATATATGAAAAAAGCAAAATTATTTGTGATGATTTTAGTGTTGGTACTTGGCGCAGCATTGGCGACGAGTTGCTCGCCGAAGTCCTCAATAAACTATGAGCCGTCACTGGATGCAAGTTATAATGCAACGATTGTCCCTAACGGCAACGAGTATTTAGAAATTGTTGAAAATCCTTTTGTCAACGCCGCAGAAGAGCCGTCTTCGATGTTCGCGTTGTCTGTCAGTACCGCGGCGTATTCCAATTTACGAAGACATGTCAACGACAATCTTGATATTGTTCCCAATCAAATCAACATAGAACAAATTGTCAACTATTTCCACTACGATTATCCCGAACCCGAGGCGGGCAAACCGCTGTCGCTTACCCCTAGTATTTCAACCTGTCCTTGGAATGAAGAAGCGCATCTTCTTACAATAGGGTTAAAAGCGGAAACCGTCCAAACAGAGGCAGTACGCAACAATCTTGTCTTTTTGTTGGATGTATCGGGCTCGATGCAAAGACCGGATAAACTGGGTCTGATGCAACAGGCGTTCCTTTTGCTTTTGGAAAATCTCGACCAAAATGATGTCGTCTCGATTGTCACCTATGCCGGTAGCGACAGGGTGCTTTTGGACGGTGCAAACGGTGCGGAGAAACCCCGCATCAGCGGCATTATAGAAGAATTGACCGCAGGCGGCTCGACAGCGGGTGCAAGCGGTATCAATACAGCGTACGAGATTGCCGAAAAGCATTTTATCGAGGGCGGCAACAACCGTGTGCTCCTTGCCACAGACGGCGATTTTAATGTGGGTATCAGTACACCGAATCAGTTAGAGAGTTTTATCTCGCAAAAGCGTGAGAACGGTGTTTACCTTTCAGCGCTTGGTTTCGGCTACGGCAACCTGCAAAACGATACAATGGAAACGCTTGCCAACAACGGCAACGGCAATTATGCCTACATCGACTCCATTAGCGAAGCGCGCAAGGTTTTGGTAGAAGAAATTGGCGGAACATTAAATATCGTTGCCAAAGACGCAAAGGCGCGTGTCGACTTTAATCCCGATTATATCGACTCTTACCGCCTTTTGGGATATGAAAACCTTCTCTTGACAGAAGACGACTGGAACAACAACGAAACCGATGCCGGCGAAATCGGGTCGGGCTTTACGGTAACCGCCGTATATGAAATCCTTTTTAAGGAAGAAGCCGATTTAAACGCGGACGGGGCAAATTATCTGGATACCGCCGTAAGGTACAAATCTCCCGATGCAAACGATCAAGAGCAATACGAAATAAAAGTTGGTTGCGACAGGGACAATCTCTACGAAACCCTTAGCGGTGATAGGGCATTTATCTCCGCTTTGGTCGAAACATCCCTGCTCTTAAGAAACTCAAATTATAAAGGGCAGGCGAATATGGAAAATGTCATAGCAAGGCTGGGAACCTTGGACCTTTCCAATGACCCTTATAAAGAGGAATTCCGCTTACTGGCGTCCAAAATTGCAGAGCAATATTTCCCCAACACCGAAGAATAACGCATGAAAGAAGTAATGAATAAATTATTTCGCTTATTCAAATGTATTTGTTCATTGTTTCCTAAAAATCCTTATCCTTTTCAGGGTTGTCTCATCGCAATGAAGAGGCAACCCTTTTGTTTTTTTTAAGGTCAACAAACAAGATTGGTATTGTGATATCACAAGAAACATGATAAAATAAAAACATGTAAAAGCGTCATCATACGATGAAAAAAGGAGAACAGGAATATGACAAAAGATTGGGAAACTCAAAAAGAGTCGTTTAGCGTTATTGATGTTCGGGAATTGACAACCAATTTTTTACCGATGATATTGTACAAGGCGCAACAAGTCAATTTAAACAACGGTATTTGCGTGGTCCAAAGTTTTGAACCAAAACCTTTATATTCCGCATTAAAGGATTTGGGGTTTGAACACCATACCGAAAAGATTTCGGAGCATGAATACAGGGTTTATTTTTACAGAACAGAAATGAAAGATATGACTTTCGAGAGCGGGGCGGATATGCCGTTTAAACCTACCGCGATTGTAAATTACAAAGCAATTGATGATTTGCTCGCCTCCACAGTTGTGGATTTTTGGGAGTTGATTTGGGGCAAAGAGGAGAGCGCGATTGACTTAAAAACAAAATTGCTTTTGTCGATGAGCAACGCGATTGGTGCGGGAAGATACAGACAAGCCACCAGAGAACTTATCAAGGCTTATTCTTTGGGGGTTACCATTAAGGAGTTGGACGAACTATTCTCTTTGTTTGCTTGGAATCAGGGAATAGGTTATTTTTCGTCCGAAATAGGCCCTTCCACCGTATTTGGTGTCTATAAACAAATAAAAAAGAGAGAGCAAGAAGGCATGGAGCGCCGCAAAATACTGGACGAAATAATGCAAACATTCGGAGACAAAAATCCCGATGTCAACACTTTATATAAGAAGCAAATTAAGTGTTGCGAAAAAAGAGACGAACAATAATCGGACAACAACAAATGACAATAGAAAAATTAGAAATAGAGATTACCAATTGCCGCAAATGTGACCTGTACCAAACCCGAACCCGCTGTGTAATCGGAGGCGGAAATTTAGATAGCGATATCATGATGATAGGAGAGGCGCCCGGCGAACAAGAAGACAGACGGGGAGAAGTGTTCGTGGGGCCTTCGGGGGTGTTGCTGGACAAAATGCTTGCCGCTATCCAACTAGACAGAACAAAAGTATATATTACCAATATCCTTAAATGCAGACCTCCCCGAAATCGTACGCCGCACAGCAAAGAAATTACCGCCTGCATGGATTATCTAAGAGAACAATTCAAACTCATGCGCCCAAAGGTAATTATTCTATTGGGAAGCGTAGCATGCAAGGCGATTCTTTCACCTGATTTTTCGGTGATGCGTCATCATGGAGAGATTACAGAACGAAAAGGGGTCTATTTCCTCCCTACTTTTCATCCCTCTGCGCTGTTGCGCGACGAAAGCAAAAAACCACTCGCTTACAAAGATTTACTCAACCTGAAAGCATTGTTAGAGCAAAAGATCCCGACGACGGATAGATAGTTGCTGGCGCGACAGGTCTAACTAATTGAAAATCTGGATAGTGTTTTCTTTTGAACAATTGATGGACAATAACGAAATGGTTGGCTGAAAATAGGCAAAAGTATGGCATTGTATGGCATTTGTAGCCAAAGCTGTGTCGCACTCGCAAATACCTTTCCGACCAAACGAAAACAAACGACATTTAATGTCCTTGTAGCGTTTGTTTTGTCGGACTTAATATGGTCCGCTCACGCGTGTGCTGATAAGAATAGTCGCAAGCGACACGGCTCCGCCGTATTTCATTATGCGGGCGCATTTCCCTTTTATTGGGGCTAATCCGCCTCGCTTGCAAGCAATCGATTCGAATTTCCCCAATAAAAGAGCACACCTTACGGTGTGCTTGGCTCGTTTGGTGGACAATAAGGGCGCGACGCGTTACACAAATGCCATAGTATGGCATTTGTAGCCAAAGCGGTGAGTGAGGGAAGCATCGCGGCGAGCGAACTGGGTCCCGTCCATCAAAACAAAAGGCCTCCGTTAGGAAGGCCTGTGTTTTGGTGGACAATTAGGGACTCGAACCCTCTAGACTTGGGACAATTAGGGACTCGAACTCACTAGCCTTGGGACAATTAGGGACTCGGAAATGAGAGAGTAATGAGCAAGAGAAAGGATAAAACAAGTAAGTAGGTTTACTTAGTATTGATATCGCGTGAATGCAAGAAAATTCAAGCGTTTACGCAATTTTATATTGTGTATAATAGCATTTATATGTTATAATTAAGCATAATAGACGACGGGAGGTTTTGATGTGATTAGCTATAAGAAGCTGTGGAAATTATTAATTGACAAGGATATGAAAAAACAAAACCTTATGGCGTCTACTGGTATTAGCACCACGACAATGACCAAATTAAACAAAGGCAGGAATGTAAACACAGATGTCCTTGTGCGTATTTGCAATGTGCTTAAATGTGATGTATCAGACATTATGCAAATAATACCTGAAGGCGGGGAAAATGAGTAAAGTATCCATTCGATTTTTTGACGAGAAAGAAGTGCGTTCTATTTGGTACGAAGATGAAAACAAATGGTATTTTAATATCGTTGATATTTGTGCTGTGCTGACAGACAGCAAAGACGCCAACGCATATTGGCGCTGGTTAAAACGAAAACTTTTAAAGGAAAACAATCAAACCGTGAGTGGCACTCACGCTTTCAAGTTTCTTACAATTGACGGGAAAAGACGTATAATGGATGCAATAGACAGTGAGGGAATTATTAAACTTGCTGCCGAGATTCCGAGCAAGAAGTCAATAAAATTTCTTGAATGGTTTACTTACAGCGATAATACTATTGACGGTCAGAGCAAGAAAAAGGCATACACCCTATTTGAAAGTAATTTGATAAGTGAAATTGAGGTAGGGACGACAAAAGGTTTGCAGCAAATACATGCTTACTTATTCGGTGGACTCTATGACTTTGCCGGACAAATAAGGACACTCAATATCTCTAAGGGCGGCTTTGCATTTGCCCCAGCTATGTATTTAAAAGACAACTTGAAGAAGATTGAACAAATGCCCGAAAGCTGCTTTGACGAGATAATAGACAAATATGTAGAAATGAATGTGGCTCATCCCTTCAAAGAAGGAAATGGCAGAAGTGCAAGAATATGGCTTGACCTAATTTTGAAAAAACGCCTGCAAAGGTGTGTGGACTGGAGCAAGATCAACAAAAATGATTACCTTTCTGCAATGCGGAAGAGCGTTACAGACAGCACGGATATAAAAACACTGATAAACTCCGCGTTAACAGACAAAATTAACGATCGTGAAATGTTTATGAAAGGCGTGGATTATTCTTATTATTATGAGGAAGAAACTGATAGCATCCATGATGAGAAAGGCAAATGAAAAAGATAAGTTTTTCTCTAGATAGTGCAATAAAATTGCAGTTACTGGAGCAAATGCCACTGGACTATAGTCAAGCAAATGGACACACTTTTGTGAATTATTGCTAAAGAATTTTTATAGATAAGGGGGTTTTTGCGACGGGGGATATCCCCCGAAAGCGAAGTGTTTAGTTTGCATAGTATTTTTC
>JAQVTZ010000161.1 GCA_028699795.1 Clostridia bacterium
TTTTACAATTGTGCTGTCGAAGTTCTGTTCGGCATATATAGCAGTACCTTCATGCAACACATAATAAATCCCCGACTCTAAAGCATAGGCAGGCTGTGCCGCAAAAACGGTAAGAACGCAAAAAATGATTAAGCTTAAGCTGAAAAAAAGCGTTTTCACAACCAATACCTTCTAAGCTAAGATAAGGATATTATAACATAAAATTATGATATGTTAAATTACAAAGAACTAGTTAATCCACCGTATTTCATTGGGATTATCTAAGTGCAATTCTCCCCATTTGCCGTCTTTTTTGACACGGCAATTGCCCTCCATTACGGATGTGCCCGCGTCAAACTTTAACTCTATCACAATCTCGTTATTTTTGTTGATGTATCCGCATTGGTTGTTTTTGTACACACAAGCATAACCTTCGCTAAAGCTTAACGCACAATCGTATTCTATGGGTATAACTTCATTCCCCTCTCTGTCGATATACCCGAACAAGCCATCTTTTTCGACACAACAAAGGTCTTCCTTATAAACAAAAACCTCGTCGTAGATGGGTGGTACCACCTCTTTTCCGTTTCTGTTGGAAAAGCCCCATTTATCGTTTTTGTTGATTTTGATATAAATATCACGGGGCAAAGTTACGATAGGCTTCTTGGGACGCTTTTTTTCGTGTTCTAATTTTGTACTGTGTTCGGAAACACCGTCTGCGTCCCAAATTCGTTTGTTGGATGGTTTACGAACAAACCTGTCATCTTGCTTTTGGACTTGCTTATTTCTGTTGTTTAGGTTGCGCTCGTTGTTTTTTAAGCCGCCTCTGCGATTTTTTCTAGAACCGTTTTGCCCTACGCTTTCCTTTACAAAATTTCCTTGCGATGCTGTATTGTTATTTTGCCTCTTTTGGTCGCCTTTCGAGGAAAAAGGAGTTTTATCCTGAGCATTCTTAGGAGCTATAGGTGCTTTATCAGAGTCCTCCTCTCTTATCGGCTCGGGCCTAAAGTTCAATTTCTTGTTTTGAAGTACGCGTTTAACCTCGAAGAGATTCTTTTTGTTGAAAGTATGAATCCTATACATATCCCTTTCGGTGCGCTTGACAATGTCCATCAGCAAATTGACTTTGCCGTTTTGCAACTTGGAAAGCACTTCTTCGCTAAACCCCGCATTGCTTACGGGTTCGGCAAGAATGGCCGCATCGTAAGGAGGCACATAATTATCGTGCCTGCGATGATTGTTTCTGTGTGCGTATTTTTTGCTCATAGATGCCTTTTTGCAAACGGCTGTCGTTTTTTGACAGCCGCTTGCTAATATTATTATTATTAGAAATTATCGCGCTTTACATAAGAAGTATGCAGTACTTCATGCGCCTTGTGACTGTTAGGCTCTCCGAAATAACTCTCGTACAGCTCTTTTACTACCGGATTCTCGTGTGACTTACGCAAAGTCATCGCTTTATCTGTATCGTAAATTGCTTTTGCTCTGAGTGCTTGAATATCCATATTGTTGCGCTCGTATGCGGTTTTAATGGGCTGTCCGCCGCCGTTGACACAACCGCCGGGGCAACTCATGATTTCTACAAAATGATACTCGGCTTCGCCTTTCTTTATTCTTTCTAAAAGCTCTTTGGCATTGAGTAGTCCGCTCGCCACCGCGACCTTAACATCTATCCCTGCAATATTAACGGTGGCTTCTTTGATGCCTTGCGTACCGCGTACCGCTGTGAAATCCAAATTTTCGAGAGGCTTTTTCTCCAACACTTCGTAAACGGTACGAAGCGCCGCTTCCATTACACCGCCAGTCGCACCGAAGATGAGACCTGCGCCCGAACTAATGCCGAGAGGCGTATCGAATGTGGAATCGGGAAGCGACTTAAAGTCAATCCCTTGACGCTTGATGAGTTTTGCAAGCTCTCTGGTAGTTATCGCGATATCGATATCGGGTACTCCCGCCGCACTCTGGTCTGCCCTGCCTTTTTCAAACTTTTTGGCAACGCAAGGCATGACGGATACGACTATCATATCTTTGGGGTCAATTCCCATCTTCTCGGCATAGTAGGTTTTGCATACCGCGCCGAACATTTGTTGAGGAGATTTGCAAGAAGAAAGATTGGGAATGAATTCGGGATAGTAATGCTCGACATACTTAATCCAAGCGGGAGAGCAACTGGTGAGCAACGGCAATGTTCCACCGTTATTCAGTCTGCCCAAAAGCTCGGTGCCTTCTTCCAGAATCGTAAGGTCTGCCGTCATATTAACATCGAAAACATTATTGAAGCCCATCATACGGAGCGCGGTGACCATTTTGCCTTCGACATTGGTCCCGATAGGCATGCCGAACTCTTCGCCAAGACCGACACGGACAGAGGGCGCCGTCGCAACGATAACATACTTGGATTTGTCTGCAAGCGCCGCGAGCACATCGTCTATCTCTTCTTTCTCGTGCAGTGCGCCGGTGGGACATACATTGATACATTGTCCGCAACCTACGCAGGCGACATCGGCGAGATCTTTTTCGAATGCGCTGCCGATATGGGTATCGAAACCTCTTGCGTTCGCGCCGATCACGGATACACCTTGATACTGCTTGCAAGCGGCAACACAACGGCGGCAAAGCACGCACTTGTTGTTATCGCGGACAAGGTAAGGTGTAGAAAAATCTTTTTTGTAGCTTACGGATTCGCCGCGGAATTTAACGGCATCGCATCCTAGCTCTTGTGAAAGGGTTTGAAGTTCGCAACTTTGGTTGCGCACACAACTTAGACAGGATTTGTCGTGATCGGACAAGATAAGCTCTACCGTTGTTTTGCGGCTGTCCAACACCTTTTTGCTGTTGGTTGTAATTTCTTTACCTTCCATTGATTCGTCAATGGGGTATACGCAAGAAGCGACAAGCGACCTTGCGCCCTGTACCTCGACCACGCAAACACGGCAAGCGCCTATCGCGTTGATATCCTTAAGGTAACAAAGAGTGGGTATCTTGATGCCCGCCTTTTGGGCGGCTTCGAGTATCGTGGTTCCCTTGGGCACGCTTACGGGCAGCCCGTTTATTTTAACATTTATCATTTTGGTTTCCATATTATTATTATCCTCCGATTACTCTTTGATGATAGCGTTGAATTTGCAAGCGCTTATGCAAACTCCGCACTTAATGCACTTTTCGGGATCGATGACATGCTTTTCGCGCACCTTGCCGCTAATCGCACCTACAGGACACTGACGGGCGCACAGCGTGCAACCTTTACAAGCATCGGTAATTTTGTATGTAAGCAACGCTTTGCAAACACCTGCGGGGCACTTTTTGTCTACGATGTGCGCCACATATTCGTCACGGAAGTACCTTAAGGTCGAAAGCACGGGATTGGGCGCCGTTTGGCCCAGACCGCAAAGCGCGTTTTCTTTGATATAATAACACAACTCTTCCATATCGTCCAGATCTTTGAGCGTCGCTTTGCCCGCGGTAATCTTTTCGAGATACTCTAGAAGTCTCTTGGTACCGATACGGCAGGGGGTGCACTTGCCGCAAGACTCGTCTTGGGTGAACTCTAAGAAGAACTTGGCGATGTCCACCATGCAGTTGTCTTCGTCCATAACAATGAGTCCGCCCGAGCCCATCATGGAACCGATAGAAATCAGGTTTTCGTAATCGATGGGAATGTCGAGGTGTTCTGTAGGGATACAACCGCCGGAAGGTCCGCCCGTTTGTGCCGCTTTAAACTTTTTGCCGTTTGGGATACCGCCGCCGATATCTTCGATAACCGTACGCAAGGTTGTGCCCATGGGTATCTCGACCAAACCGGTATTGGTAATCTTGCCGCCCAAAGCGAATACTTTGGTGCCCTTGGATTTTTCGGTGCCCATCGAGGCAAACCACTCTGGGCCTTTAATAATAATTTGCGCGACATTGGCGTAAGTTTCGACATTGTTGAGAATCGTGGGCTTGCCGAACAATCCTTTGTTGGCAGGGAAAGGAGGACGGCAACGGGGTTCGCCGCGATTGCCCTCGATTGAGGTCATCAGCGCGGTTTCTTCGCCGCATACAAATGCGCCCGAGCCGAGTCTTATTTCTAGATTGAACGAAAAATCCGTACCATAAATATTATCGCCCAAAAGCCCGTATTCTTTGGCTTGGTTAATGGCTATCGCAAGTCTCTTAATCGCGATGGGGTATTCTGCCCGAACATAAACATAACCTTGGTTGGAACCAATCGCGTACGCCGCGATTGCCATCGCTTCGATAAGGGCATGAGGGTCTCCTTCGAGAACCGACCTGTCCATAAACGCG
>JAQVTZ010000020.1 GCA_028699795.1 Clostridia bacterium
TTACCCTACTCTTCTATATCAATTATTCTGTGGAAGGAGGATTTATGTACTAATGAAACACAATCAAACCGCCTTTCTTCCCCAAAAAACAAATATTGCTTTCATTATTAAACTCATCCTTGTTATTGCTATGCTTATCGCTTGGGTGATGATGTCGGTCAATCCCAAAGTAATGTTCGTCAACAAAGCCGTACAGCTCTGGGTACACGCGCCTAACTATGTCGATACCGAGGAAGAGTTCGAAATCACAGTGCAAGCATGGGATTGGTCCGAACGGTTGGCTAAGTCGTACAAAAACACTGTTGGTTTTGAAATAGTATCTTACCGTCTGGACGATTACGAATTGTTAAATTCGGCAAGTTATACCATTCCTTCGCCTACGAAGTTTCTAGGCGCCAAAATAAATTTGGGCGGCATATCTCCCGAATTAGTATCCAAAGAAGTAGGAAAAATGTCTTTCCCTGTAACAATCGCAACCGAAGGCATCCATTATATTCTTGCAAAAGACGATAAGGGGTTAAGCGCGGTAAGCAATCCCATTGTGGCAGTAGACGGCAATACCAAAGCCTTGTTATGGGGCGATATTCATACCCATTCGGCATTGAGCGACGGATCAGGACTTCCGAATACCATTATGAAATATGCGCGGGATTCGGCATTGCTAGATTTTTACGCGCTCACAGACCATGGCGAAGGATTCGGCATTACGACAACCGAACGGGCAAAATGGCAGGTTAACCATAACTATAAAAAGACGGAAGAATACAACGCGCCGGGTGAGTTTGTCACTTTCCACGGCATAGAGTGGACCACAAGCTTCGGTATGATTGGCAAAGAGTTCGGATACGGGCATTATACCATTGTATCTGACGCCGACGCCCCCGTGCTTGCCGCGCGCGGCAAACAAGAATCCACAAATGAGCTATGGCAATATTTAGACGAGTATTGCGCAGAAAATAATGCCAAAGTTATCGCGCTGCCTCACCACTTAACGCAGACCAATTTCGAAATGGATTGGTTCGGAATGAATCCCGAATATGTCAAAACGGTATGCGCGTTTTCCGTGCATGGGGCGGACTTATTGCCGTCCAACGACCCTCTCAATTATTTGGGCACCGTACACGCGCACGATGCGCCTTTGCCGGGCGCGTCCATCGTAGACGCATTGCGGATGGGCTATAAAGTCGCCATTGTGGCGAACTCGGACAGCCACGACGGCAATCCCGGACATGCCCTTTGCCATAAAGCAGCGCATTATCCCAACCAATATCCTGTTTTTGGATGGTTTGCCCGTGGCGGACACGCTTACGCGGGCGGCTTAACTGGGGCTTATATAGACAAGAGCGATTTCGACAGAAAAGGCATCATGGATTCTATTCGAAACGGCTCCGTTGTGGCGACACGCGCGCCTTTTAGACCTGTGATTGACTTCTCCGTTAACGGGTTAAGGCCGGGTCAAGACGAATCCACCCTTTATGTACCGCAAAGAACAACGGAGCGGAATATCCAAGTACAAGTACTTCGCGACGGTTTAGAACTGGGCTGGGACGGAAAAGGTAATATTAACGATTGGCAAGACTTAACGGTGGAAGTTTGGAAGAACTCAGAATTATGGTATACACAAAAAAGCAATGCGCCCATTGTTAATCTCTCGCTTACCGATAATACCGAAATAACGGGCGCCGTATACGATGACTATTATTATAACGAATCCACGGGTAAATATTATCAAAACGAAAAGAGCCTTGTGGGAAAAGACAGCCCCGACGGACTTCACTCTGGCGGTCAAGATTATTACTTTATCAGGGTTTATCAAGGAGAAGGCTCACCAAATGATTTTTACAGTTGGGTCGGGCCTATTTGGGTAGGCGTAAACGGTTAAAAGCGCAACTTTGGACACCTCTATTTGCAAATGCAAAAAACAAACGCCTTCAAGGTCTTTGCTTGAAGGCGTTTAAATTTGCTTATTTGTACATTCTTTTGCGTGCGGCTTCCAACTTCTTTTTGCGGCGAACGCTGGGCTTTTCGTAGCACTCTTTGCGGCGGAGGTCACCGATTATACCGTCGTTTGCGCATTTCTTTTTCCATCTGCGTATCGCGCTGTCTAAAGTTTCGTTATCCTTTACATAGACTGTGGACATAATTGTTTCACCTCCTTTTTTTCAGCGATAAGTTAATTCTAGTAAAATTTAACTATTTTGTCAAGGGTTTTTTCTATTCTAATCGACAGTAACAAAAATACTTCCACATCTGGGGATAAATATACTAATATCATATTTGGAAATGGAAATATATAATTTTCCTTATTTGTAATTTCCTTACTTGTAATTTGTACATCGTAATTTGTAATTTGATTCATCCTTATTTTGTAATTTGCACATTGTAATTTGTAATTTTTATTTACTCTTCATATTCAAACTCGATATCCAAAATGCATACCGTGTCGCCGTCTTTCATGCCGTTTTTCTTTAGCCCTTCGATTACGCCTTTATCGCGCAATACCTTTTGGAACCAACGGAAACTCTCGGCATCGTTTAAAACAACTCTGCGTGCAATATTTTCAATCATTCCTCCAGACACTCTGAAGTTGCCGTTTTCGTTGGTAATAAAAAACTCGTTGGGGTCGAGAGTTTCGTAAGTGAACGGCTCGAATTCTTCAGGCCCCGCGGGCGGTAAATCTTTTAGCCGATGCGCCATAAGGTCGAGAAGCGTTTTTACGCCCTCAGTAGTTGCTGCGCTCATCTCTATCACTTTTTTGCGACAGCGCTTACGGAGCGCTTGCAATAAAGTTCTGTCTGTCAGCAAGTCGCATTTGTTGGCAACGACGATTTCGGGCAATGACGCCAACTTTTTGCTATAATTTTTTAATTCTTTTCGAATGACGGAATAATCTTCGGCAGGGTTGCGCCCTTCCGAGCCGCTAGCGTCTACAATATGCACAATCAGCCGCACTCTTTCGATGTGCCGCAAAACCTCGTGCCCCAATCCGACTCCGTCCGCTGCGCCCTCAATTAAGCCGGGGATATCGGCCACCACGAAGTTTTGATCGTAATGCGACACGACCCCGAGATTGGGCGAAAGGGTAGTAAAGTGATAATTAGCTATTTTGGGGCGCGCCGCGCTGATCACGGAAAGCAGTGTCGATTTCCCTACATTCGGAAAGCCAACGAGCCCTACATCGGCGATGGTTTTGAGTTCTAAAGTCAATTTTCTCTCTATCGTCGTTTCTCCCAGCTCCGAAAACGCGGGGCTTCTTCTTGTTGCTGTGGCAAAACGCGCGTTGCCTCTGCCGCCCTGCCCGCCTTTAAAAATCAGTATTTTTTCACCAACATGATAAGCATCCGCAAGAATTGCGCCTGTCTCGGCATCCTTGATAACAGTTCCGCGCGGCACTTTAAGAACAATATCTTTGCCGCTACGGCCCGTCATATTGTTGGTGCCCCCTTTTTCGCCGTCTTCAGCGCGATACTTTTTGGTATAACCAAATTGGATAAGCGTATTTTGCGACTCGTCCGCTTGCACATAAACGCTTCCGCCGTTGCCTCCATCGCCTCCGTCGGGTCCGCCCTTGGGCACATACTTTTCGCGATGGAAAGATACGATGCCGTTACCGCCGTTGCCTGCTTTGCAAAATATATCGGCTTTATCTAAAAACATTATTCTTTCTTCCTTTTTTCATATTCTTCGCAGTTGTCTTTTAATAGACAAGAAGCGCAATCAGGTTTTTGCGCGTGACATACATATCTTCCGTGAAAAACCAAATAACTATGCAGTTTGACCCATTTTTCTTTGGGAAACAAGTTGCGGAGATCTTCCTCCACTTTGTCGGGCGTTTTGCCGTAAGATAAGCCCAGCCTATGAGAAACCCGAAACACATGGGTATCTACGGCAATAGCGGGGATACCGAAAACGGTACCCAATACAACCGAAGCGGTTTTGCGCCCTACTCCGCCCAAGGTGGTCAGCTCTTCTATGGTAGACGGCACCTCACCGCCGAAATTTTTTACCAAAGATTGCGACATCGCTATAATATTTTTCGCTTTATTATTGTAAAATCCGCAACTGAAAATATAAGGTTTGAGGTCTTCTAAACTCAACGCAGCGTATTGCTCGGGCTTATTGTATACTTCAAACAGTTTTTTGGTAGCGAGGTTGACCCTCTTATCCGTGCATTGCGCGCTCAAAATTACCGCTACCAACAACTCAAACGGCGTCGTATAGTCCAGTTCGCACTTTGCATCGGGATGCATTGTCGCCAATTTGTTATAAATCTCATTTCTATTCATAGATGGTTTAACTCTTATAGCCTCCATTGCAATTTAGAACCGTAGCTTCATTTCTATTTTACAATTGCAAGTAAGTTCTCGATATCGAATGCTTTCCACGGAATTTCTTCTGCCGGCGGCATAACTCGGAACACCATAATGTCTTTACTGACGGGATGAGGAAAACGAAGCTCGTATGCCCATAAAGCAAGATTGGTGACAGGCGACTTGCCGTTACCGTATTTTTGGTCTCCGAATAAAGGACAACCAATATTGGCCATCTG
The DNA here is from genome assembly GCA_028699795.1 of Clostridia bacterium. GTDB lineage: Bacteria > Bacillota > Clostridia > Christensenellales > DTU072 > Firm-09. The sequence continues at coordinate 4,550 of JAQVTZ010000020.1, forward strand.
CACACGCGCTTGGTGACTTCTTCCCGTTATCAGTTTGATATCTACCAAAGCGTGTCCCATTTTTTCGGCTAGGGTATGATACTCTAGTATCGCAAGTTTTGCTCCCTCTGTCGCTACGGGGACACAATATACTTGATTTTTGGATGTATCTTTGTAGAGCGCGTTTTTCAATACATTTCTTGGCTGTTTGGGCACCCCAACCGTTACCGAAAGATACCTTTTTTCAAGCTCTCCTTCTTTTAGACTATCCGCAAGTCGAGCGGCGGACTTGCTGTTGCGGGCAAATACCATAACTCCGCCCGTTGGTCTGTCCAGTCTGTGTACCAGACCCAAAAAGGCTTCACCGGGCTTATTATATTTTTTTGCAAGGTATTGTTTCAGAAGATTAAGAAGGTCGTCGTCGCCTGTCTCATCTTTGCAAACGGGCAAGTTTTGAGGTTTCACAACCACCAGTATTTGGTTATCTTCGTATACTATGTTAATGTCGTCCGATTGAAAATGTTTCATACGCTGTCTCCCATGTCAGTAAATATATCTTGTGATTGAAGTTGTGCCACACGGCAGAATCACTCGGGGGTCTTCGGTAGGCAATCCTAGTTCGTAAGCCTCTGTCTTGTGAGGAAAGTCTCCTAAGGCAAGGTCCGCGATATTTTTCATTACCGTAGGTTGCAAACCCGTAGTGTAACTGTTGATAAGATAAAACAACGGTTGGTCCGAAAGCACCTTGCGGGTAAGCTCTACCAAATCGAATATTTTATCTTCCAATTTCCATGTTTCGCCTCTTGGGCCCCTACCAAAACTAGGAGGGTCCATGATAATCGCATCGTAGTGCTTTGCCCGTCTTATCTCTCTCTCGACAAACTTGACGCAGTCATCTACAATATATCTTATAGGAGCGTCACCCAAACCGCTTCGCTTGGCGTTTTGCCCCGCTCTTTCGCACATCGCTTTGGCCGCATCGACATGACAAACCGAAGCCCCCGCTTTTGCTGCAGCAAGAGTCGCGCCGCCTGTATAGGCAAAAAGGTTCAATACGCTTATCGGTCTGTTTGCCTCTTCTATCATCGAAATAATTCGCGCCCAGTTATAGGCTTGCTCTGGGAACACGCCCGTATGCTTAAAGCCCATCAGCTTGAGTGAAAACTTTAAACTGCGCCAATGCACAAAAAAATCTTGAGGGACGGGTCTTATTATATTCCATTCACCGCCGCCTGTAGAGCTTCTTTCGTAAACGGCGTGCAAGCCTTTATATTTTCTCATGTCAAAAGGCGCACGCCATATGATTTGGGGGTCGGGCCGTAACAGTATGACGCCGCCGAAATCCTCCAGCTTATAACCGTCGCCTGTTGCGATAACCCGATAATCCTGCCAGTCTGTTTTAATAATGTCATTCATTTCTATTTACCCAAAATATGTCTGCAAGCGGAATCTTGAACTTGCACAGATACAAGATACTGTTACAACCTTTATCCGTTAGACTTATTCCGTTAAATTGATGCGGCTGTCCAGCTCTGCCACCATGTGAGAGTAATCCGTTTGTTTATCTATCACGATTAAGCTGGAAAGGTATCTTTTTGCCTCCATGTATTCTCCCTGCATCGCAAGCGACCGTACAAGCCGCAATAGTCCGAATACCATTTCTTGCTTGATGCTTTTGCGTTCGTCTGCAAAATCGGTATAGAATACATCCGTTGCGAAGTCGCCCTTATATAATTCAATTATATGATTCATGTTGTCCATCATTTTGGGCAAACTTGTTTCTACTTTATAGCGTTGCATCAACGATTTATAATGCGCGTAATCGCTTTCGAGGTTCTCGATATGCAAAATATATCTGGAATTGACATAATCCAACTTATACTCGATATTGTAATTCGTAAGCGTCTTCCTTATAATATTGTTTGTGGTTTTAAGATTATTTATCGCGGATTCGTACAGATAATCCTTCCAAAGATAATCAATGATCACCGAACGGTCGATACCTTGTTCTCCTGCAAGAATATAATGCAAGAATAAATCCTTAGATTTGCGGGTCTTCCATTGGATAATTTCGTTGCCTACGGCAATGCGAATATCACCGAACAGATCGATATTGATACTACCCACAGAGTGTTTTTGTTTCTCTTTTTTCTTAAGATCATCCTCTACTTCTTGCACATAATCCGCTTCAATTTTGTTTTGTTTAGCATAGGCGATAATCTTAGAGAAAATATCGTAATAATTGTCTACCACAATCATCTTCATGCCGTAAGAAAACGATGACTTTAAAATATTTTTTACAAGTGTAGGCGCATCTTTAAGGTCGCCTTTTACCAGCATATGCGTGGTGGCGATAGCAACCCCGATAAGCCAGTTGGTCGAACGCGCAAGGCTGGATTGTACGCATTGTGTGGCATACTTATAGGCTTTGTCGCTGTCGCCTAGTTTAAGATAACTATAGCTTAGGGCAAGTTGCAACATAGACGAATACTTGGGATAATAGGTTTCACATTGCTTTAGATAGATATGGGCTACTTCTTTGGCATAATTGGGGTCTCCAAACCTTGCATACGCAATGCAACGCTGCCCAATTACATAGTACCTTGTCGCATTGTTCTCTTTGCTTAACTTAACGGCGATGTCATATTTTGCGAGTGCTTCCTGCACCTTGCCATAATAAAGGTCTATCATGCCCAGCGTACTGTAAATTAGCCCGATATCCGTTTCGATTTCGTTGGTTTCGGCAAAGGCAAGCGCGTCTTTTGCAATAATCTCGGCAAGTTCGACTTCGCCTTCGTAATAACGAAAAGCGATTTGGGAATGAGGCACCACATAAGTGGGCAAATAATCTTTGAGTTTGTTGGAGATGGTAATCGCCCTGCGATAATTGCCTATATTAAAATATGCGATAGACAAATCTTCCATCGCCTTAATGTAGAGAAAAGATTTTTCGCACTCTTGGCGCAAGATTTTGTTTTCGTATTCGGTAATGGGAACATTCAGTTCTTTGCGGTAAGGTACGGTAACACAATACAGCATGTTAAGAACTTTATGATTGATACGGCTTAACTTGGCCATAACGGGGTTTAGGACTTCAGGTATTTGCGATTCGCGTCCTTCCGCAGCATAATTCTTTGTCAGGTTAAATGCGGCAACAGCCTCTGCTAAATTGTCATCCAACGCGCCGAACTCCGTAACAAGTTCTTTGAGATAATGATTGGAGGTTTCATAATCGCCCTTCGTTTTGGAAACCAGAGCGAGATACAACTTGTAATAAGGATATCCTTCTTGCACTTCGGGATAAACCAATTGGTTGCGGGAAGCGGCAAAATCGGGTAGTCTCAGCATGAGAATGCAATCGTCCAAGATGGCTTTGATACATTTATCGGCTTCGCCCAGCCTGTTTTGTTTGCAATTGAACAAAAAGGCTTGATAATATTCTCCTACCCCGTAAAGGTAATCTGCGTAAAGAGGTATTAAAGGGGTATAAAATTTTTCTTTAAGTACACTTTCGCATTTTTCTTTATTTTCCGCAAGATAATTGCGTAGCAAGGTGTTTATTCTGAAGTATCGTACATCACGGGTTGCAACATAATATTCTTTACGCGATAGCATTCGCAGTAATTCTTCCCCTTGCGGATAGATTTCCCGTACGAACATGCTGTCGAACACGATAAGTTCGCTAATGTATGTCAAAAACGCAATTTGTTCTTGGTCTAGGCCTTCTAAATAGGTTTTGCAATCGGGAAGCGGCGTATGAAGGGTAAGAATGTTTTCGTCTATAAGCTTGGGATAAATGGGTTCGAAACGGGTGTAATTGAAATTGATAAAACAATCGCTGGATATTACAATTTTAAGATTGGATGGGCAATGTTTGATCATTCGTTCTAAAAGAGATAAATCAAAATCTTTCGACAATCTTTCCATCCGCTCGAAAACCATTAAGCAATTGCCTTTAATCTTAGAGATATAGTCTAGAATTGACATTGCGACCACATTGTGATCATTAAAAGTGGAATTGCAATACAGCAACTGATACATTTTAAGCTTAAACGGCTCTTCGTTTTTTACCACCTTGTCCAACATCGTATGACAGAACAAATCAAAATCGTCCACCACCGCATTAAACCAAAATACCGTGTGATATCTGTTAGAAAGCTCGGTAAGAAAATCTGTTTTGCCCGTGCCGGAAGGCGCAAACAACATTACCGCTGAGGTATTATTTGCCATAATTTCGTTGATTAGTGTATTTGTATTGGTATCGTATTTCATTAATTACCTCTCTCTCCGCTAACTGTAAATATATTGTAAATTATTCGTAAAAATAAGTCAAGTGATTTACACAAATACCAAAATTATTTAAATTTGACATTTTTTGACAAAGCTGCAAATATTGGCATACTATATACAGAGGTAAAGCCGATGAGAATCAACGATTATATCAAAAAAAGGCCTGTTTCCCCCGAAAATTCAAACGAGAACACAGAAGAAATGTTAAACCGATATAGTCAAATGAATGAAGAGCAGCTGATGCAAGAAATGTTTCGTAATGCGGCGCAAAGTAGAGAAAACGGCTCGTTAAACGACCAAATGCTGGACGATTTTTACGGCAAAGCATGCGCATATCTTACGCCAGAACAGTCGGAGCGTATGAAAGAACTTATCATAGAGCTAAAAAAATAACGGAGGAGATACTATGAACAATATGATGTCTATGCTACCTTTTCTCATGTCCGCCATGGGCGGCAATAAATCCGGCCAAGGAGGCGGTATGGACATGGCTTCGATGATGCAAATGTTCTCGGCTATGGGCGGCGGGTCTCCTTTTGGAGGACAAGCGCAACAGCCTCCACAAGGCGGAGGAATGGACATGTCCGCCATGATGAATATGATGAATATGATGCAAGGGACAAACAAACCCAAAACACCACCCTATCAAGCCGCATCCGCACCGCCTCCACCCAATTGGAATTACGGAGTCGACACGCGAGCCACCGATGCAATCAAGCCGATGCTTCCCCCGGAAGTGCTACATATGTTTCAACAGATGTTGAATAAAAGAGCATAAAGAAATTACAAATTGGGCACCTCTATTTAGCCCCGCTTGTCATTTTGAATTCGTGTCATATTGTATTGCCAAATTCAAAATGCAAACGCTGTTCGGTAATTTTGGCGCCTTTTCGGCATAAAACCGCCTATTTTCCTCGACAAGAGCGCTGCTATTGCCTTCGTCAAAACGGCGTTTTTCTACTCAAAAATCCATCCAAAATTCCTCGAAGGTGCTAAATAGAGGTTCCCAAATTACATATGTGGATAGTCTTGAGAGTGAAATGTGGAGTTAAAGATAAAATGAATTTTATCCTTAATTCGCGTTAGCGATATTTCATTCGCGTTAGCAAAAAATGCTGTTTTCCAATACTATTAAGAGCGAAGCGTATAGTTCATCCATGTTATTTCATCTTCCAAATCGTTTTGCACTTCGTCTACCAAAAAACCAAAACTTTGGTAAAATCCTATTGCGTTACGGGTAGACGGAACATGAAAACTTTTCGCGCCTGTATCAATAAAGTCTTCAAAAAGCTTTGTCATTATTGCCTTGCCGCAACCATGTTTATGATATTCCGGTAAAACATAAAGATTGGAAACACAATAGCGCGGCTTATTTGTATAAGAAAGATTGGCAAAAGCGCCTGTAGCGATTACCTGTCCGTCTAGCTCCGCAACATAAACTCGCTTCCAATTTAATTGGTCACAGAGAGCATCTTTGGTGTTATGCGATTTAAACTTTTCCACGACCGTTTGGGAGTGCTCTTTGGAAATCACCTCATCAAAATTCCGTTCTATAATGAGTCTTATTTGCGGAATGTCTGCTTTAAGCGCTCTCCTAACAAACATAAATTAACCCATCCTCTCTGACAGCTTATTGCCGCCTAAAATATGGATATGCAAATGATACACGGATTGGCAAGCGTTTGCGCCTTTGTTAGAGACAATGCGGAAGCCTTCGTGCAGTCCCAAACTGTCTGCGATTTCCCCCAATTTTTTAAGGCATTTTGCAAGAATCGCCGCATCCTCTTCCGTCATTTCGGTTATATCGGCATAATGGCGTTTTGGCAGCAGCAAATAATGTTTTTCGGCTTGCGGCGAAATATCTGCGATAATCACCATATTTTCGTCTTCATAGAACTTTTTGGAAGGGATTTCCCCTTTAATAATCTTGCAAAAAATACAATCTTTCATAATTAACTCCTATTCTTATTCCCGACCAGTCGAAAAATGACAGCTTTTTTGCTTGAATGTGTCATTTTTGTCGGACTCAATCGGTATCGCTATCGCTCAAATATTATATAAATAAGCGGTGTTCGCTTCGCTCAAAATATATAATCCATATTTGTAATTTGTAATTTGATTTCATCCTTATTTGTAATTTGTACATTGTAATTTGTAATTTGATTTCGTCCTTATTCGTAATTTGTACATTGTAATTTGTAATTTTCTTAATTGCCTTTCACACCGTCTTTATAAAGCTCTTCAGGCAATATGATACCACGCTTTATAAGATGTTTCAAGTCCGCATAGCAACGGATATAGTACTGAGAATAACCTACGGAGTAATCCCCTCTCTTTTCTTCAAATATTACTTCTTGCGGCACATCAATCATGCTGGTAAGATACGCCTTTCTGAGGTTGTCGCGAGCGCCTCTCAGTATTTTTACTCTGTCTTTTATCACTTGCGGCAGCAAAAGAGGTAGCGATGCTGCCGCGGTACCTTCCCTGCGGGAATACGGGAAAACATGAATATCCGCAAACGACACAATGTTGACAAACTCCAAAGTATTGCAGAATGCTTCATCGGTTTCGGTGGGATACCCTGCGATAATATCGGTCGTAATCGCTGTCCGCTTATCGTAACTGCGGATTTGCTCTACGCGCGTTCTATAATCTTCCACCGTGTAATGCCTGTTCATATCCTTTAGAACTTTATTGTCGCCGTGTTGCAATGAGAGATGAAAATGCGGACAAAAATTCTTGAGCGAAAATAATGCGTCCAAGAGCTCGGCGTTGATACCTTCTACATAAAAAGAACCTAAGCGGATACGCACATCAATATCCTTGATGGCGCGAATTAACTGCGCAAGCGTTTCTCCGTTTTCCATGCCGTAGTACGAAAGATTGATGCCCGTTATAACAATTTCATCTGTTGTTTTTGACAATTCAATGATTTCTTTTGCCGCATCGGAAACTTTTTTAGAGCGTGGCGCCCCTCTTAAATACGGGATAATACAGTAAGAACAAAAATTGCTGCAACCGTCTTGGATTTTTACATAAGCGCGGGTTCGGGAACCCGAAGGATATTTTTGGGAATCCTCATATCGAAAAGGTAAATCTTCTATCTTATGGTATGTTTTCCCTAAAAAATCTATCAATCTATTTTTGCCGGCAACGCCCGAAACATATTGTACGCCGCTATTTACAAAAAAATCGATATTTTTTTGTGAAGCGCAACCGCATACGGCAATATAGGCGTCGGGGTTCTGCGCGCGGATTCGGGATAAAATTTGTCTGGACTTTCTTTCCGCCTCCGCCGTTACGGCGCAAGTATTTACGATATAGACATCGGCAGGCTCCAATTTTTCGGAGGTTTGGTAACCGAGTTCTTTTAACCCCGACACCAGCACATCGCACTCGTACTGATTCACCTTGCATCCTAAATTAAAAACTACGGCTTTTTTCATAATTCGCCCAGCGCCGACAGGCTTAAAGTCAATGCCGCAATAGCCGCGGTTTCGGCGCGCAATATCCTTTTGCCCAGCGATACCACCTTAAGATTCTTTTCCCGCGCAAAGGCGATTTCCAACTCGGTAAAACCTCCTTCGCTCCCAATAAATAGCGCAAGGCTCTTGGTGTTTTTTTGCACCGCGCTTTTAAGAGATTTCCTGTTGCAATGCTCGTAGCAAAGAAGTCGGTTTTCTGCGGTACGCGATAGTTCGATTGCCTTATCAAAAGCCAATGGCTCATAGACTTTCGGCAGTCTTGCCCTACCGCATTGCTTTGCGGCTTCCAGCACTATTTTTTGCAATCTGTCCTGCTTGACGCCTGTAACAGAGGTGTTGGTGCTATAAAAGGGAACGATGTCTGTAACGCCCATTTCTACCGCTTTCTGAACAATAAAATCCAATTCTTTGCATACCGCTTGCAACAGAATAAGTGAGCCTTCTATCTCAGATTTGTTCTGTTCTTTGCGAAACACCTTTGCAGTAAGACGGTCTTTTTCTATCGATTCTATTTTGGCGTAATAATCCCAACCGTCTCCCATGCAAACGATAATGGTAAAACCAACCTTGTGTCTGGTGACCTTGACACAATGGTAGAATTCTTCGCCGCCTAATACAATGTTGTCGCCGTCGATTTGTTCGGCAAAAAAGCGTTTAATCTCCAACTTTTCCTCCAAGGTAAGTTATCGTGTAAACAGTAACGCATTCCATTCTCCCATGTCAAGAGAATGCAACAGTTTTAGCCCGTATTTCTGGAATGATCGTATCACTTCTGTTTTTCTTTTTTGTATAATGCCCGAACAAACAATACTACCGCCTTGTTTTATATGTTTTGGCAAGGATTCCGCCAATCGAATAAGGATATCTGCCGTAAGGTTGGCAAGCACGATATCCGCGACGAGCCCCGTTTGTGAAATCAAGTCGCTTTCTTCTATCGTAACACGATTGAAAACCTTATTCAAAACGGCGTTTTGGGTAGCAGATTGAATCGACAAACTGTCTATGTCGCACATATAGCAATGAGCGGCACCCATTTTTGCCGCGCCGATGCCCAATATTCCACTTCCCGTACCGACATCGATGACCTGTTTCCCTTTCACCTCCAAACCCGAAAGAAGTGTAAGACACAGCCTTGTCGATTCGTGTTCGCCTGTGCCAAATGCCATAGTAGGGTCAATTTTTATGATTATTTCGTTGGATTTCTGTTGATAATTTTCCCATTCGGGAACAACGATAAACCCTCCCGCGCGGATAGGCTTATAATATTTTTTCCATTCCGTAAGCCAATCGTGGTCGGCATAATCGCGCACGGAAATGGTTAGAGACCCCATGTCGACACCGCGGATTTGATTTAGCTCGGCTTTGATTTCTTCTATCTTACGCTCAAGATCGTTTTCGGATACAAAACAACTCACCTGCACAGGGCCGCCGCGGTTTTCCAAAAGATTTTCTTCTACATAATCCCAGCTTTTACTATCCGATAGCACCTCGTCAATATCGTTGGGGTCAAGAATTTTGACACCGCTTGCGCCCAACGAAAAAAAGATGCCTGAGACAAAGTCGGCACCCTCTGTAGTTGTTTCGATAATAATTTCTTTTAAGTTTACTTTATCCATTATAAGTTCTTTACGATTTTATTGTACTTGTCCAGTTTGTCGTAACGGCCTCCAGCAAGTGTGCTTTCCAACTCTTTCAGCTGTTTTTTTTGCTTACTGTTCAAGTTCCGCGGAACATCGATGACTAATTTTACAAAAAGATCGCCGTAGTTCTCGCTACGCAAATGCTTCACCCCTCTGTTTCGTACTCTGATAACCGTGCCGTCTTGCGTGCCTTCGGGGATGTCGAGATGTACAGGCGTGGTAAGCGTAGGAATCTGGATACTTGCGCCCAAAATCGCTTGCGAAACGGTGATAGGCAACTCCATGCTGAGGTTCACGCCGTCGCGCTTAAACAGCGGATGTGGTTGGATGCTGAAAACGACGATTAAATTGCCGTTGGGCGCGCCCGCGCCGCCGCTATTCCCCTCGTTTTGCATCGTAAGCATTTGGTTGTTGTCTACGCCGGCGGGTATCTTGATTTTTATGGTTCGCTGACGGCGCATCTTCCCCTTTCCTTTGCAATCGGGACAAGGTTCCAGTACGATTTTTCCCGTACCGCCGCACATATCGCATACTCTTTCGGATTGCATCATTCCCAGCATAGTACGCTGGCTGACGGTGATTCTACCGCGGCCGCCGCATTTGGTACAAGTTTTGAACGCCGTACCGCCCTTTGCCCCCGTGCCTTTGCACGAATCACATCGTTCTACACGGGGATAAGTAATCTCTTTTTCTACACCAAAGCATGCCTCTTTGAATGTAAGTGAAAGAGGCAATTCGATATCGTCGCCTGCACGGGGGCCCGCGCTTCTCGCGCCGCCACCTGTGAAAGCATTAAATATGTCGGAAAAGATATCGAATCCGCCGCCACCGCCGCCGCCAAAGCCTTGGAAGCCGCCAAACCCTCCGAAGCCGCCTGCTCCCATCGGCCCTTCTTCGGTGCCGTATTGGTCGTAAGCCGCTTTCTTTTGGGGGTCGGACAGCACATCGTAGGCATGCTGAATTTCTTTAAATTTCTTTTCTGCCTGCGTTTTTTGGCTATCGGTTGCGGTCGCAAAAATATCGGGATGATATTTTTTCGCCATTTTGCGATACGCGGACTTAATATCGTCCGCGCTCGCATTTTTGTTAATACCTAAAGTTTCGTAATAATCGGCTGCCATTCTAAAGTCTCATATTTTATTTGATATCGTCCGGGTTGACATTGATTGTTGTACCGTCGTCTTCGGGTGCGCCGTCACCGCCGCTCTGTTGTTGCATATCTTGGTAAAGCTTAGAGAAAATCGGGTTGGACACCTTGCTGAGTTCTTCGGTGATACCTTTGACTTCTTCAACTTCCGTTGCTTTGGCAAGTTTCTCTTTGGCTTCTTTGGCGGCGTTTTCGAGTGTCGCTTTGTCTTCGTCTGTTACTTTGCCCGCGTTTTCCAATAAGAATTTGTCTATTGCAAGAATTAGTTGCTCGGCCGTATTTTTCATTTCTATCAGTTCGCGGCGTTTCTTGTCTTCTTCGGCATATTGTTCGGCCTCTTTGACCGCCTTGTCGATATCGTTTTCGGTAAGGTTGCTGGACGCGGTAATTTGGATATTCGCGCTCTTGTTGGTGCCCTTATCAATTGCCGTTACGGACACAATGCCGTTGGCATCGATATCGAAAGTAACCTCGATTTGGGGGATGCCGCGCATCGCGGGAGGTATCCCCGTAAGCTCGAATCTGCCCAAAGTCTTGTTGTCTGCCGCCATCGCTCTCTCGCCTTGCAATACATGGATATCAACAGAAGTTTGGTTGTCTGCCGCCGTAGAGAATATTTGCGACTTTTTGGTAGGAATCGTGGTATTGCGATCGATAAGTTTGGTGAACACGCCGCCCATGGTTTCGATACCCAACGAAAGCGGGGTAACATCGAGAAGCAGTACATCTTTGACCTCGCCGCTCAACACGCCGCCTTGGATTGCCGCGCCTATCGCAACACATTCGTCGGGATTGATACCCTTGTACGGCTCTTTGCCTGTGACACTGCGTACGAGGTCTACGACTGCGGGGATACGGGTAGAACCGCCCACGAGTACAACCTTGTTGATGTCGTTGTAAGACAACTTGGCATCCTTGAGCGCTTGCGTCATGGGAGGAATGGTCGCCTTGACAAGTTTGGAAGTCATGTCGTCGAATTTTGCCTTGGTGAGGTCCATATCGATGTGCATGGGGCCGTTGGCGCCTACCGTGATAAACGGAAGATTGATGTTGGTCTTGGTAACGCCCGAAAGCTCGATTTTGGCTTTTTCGGCCGCTTCCTTGACTCTCTGCATCGCCATTTTGTCTTTGGATAAATCAATCCCTTCATTCTTTTTGAATTCGCTTGCAATCCAGTCCATAACTACTTTATCGAAGTCATCACCGCCGAGACGGGTATTGCCGTTGGTGGCAAGCACTTCGAAAACGCCGTCGCCGAGTTCTAAGATAGATACATCGAAGGTTCCGCCGCCGAGGTCATAAATAAGAATTTTTTGGGATTTGTTGTTATCTTTATCTAACCCGTAAGCAAGAGAGGCCGCGGTAGGCTCGTTGATGATACGAAGCACTTCCAATCCCGCTATTTTACCTGCGTCTTTGGTTGCTTGCCTCTGACTGTCCGAAAAGTATGCCGGCACCGTAATAACGGCTTTGTTTACTTTTTCGCCAAGGTAAGCTTCGGCATCCGTCTTTAGTTTGGTAAGAACCATGGCGGAAATTTCTTGCGGGGTGTACGATTTCCCGTCGATTGTTACCTTATAATTCGTCCCCATCTCTCTTTTGATAGACGCTACGGTTTTGTCTGGGTTAACAATCGCTTGTCTTTTGGCGACTTGCCCTACAAGCCTTTCGCCGTTTTTGCTGAAACCGACGACCGAAGGAGTCGTGCGGTTGCCTTCTGCGTTGGGGATAACGACAGGCTCGCCGCCCTCCATTACCGCCACGCAACTGTTGGTTGTTCCTAAGTCGATTCCGATGATCTTAGACATTTATTTACTCCTTTTTACTGATTTTTTCTTATTCTATTATATTATTGTTGTATTGTTCTGCTTACACCTATTTTGCGACCTTTACCATCGCATATCTGATGAC
>JAQVTZ010000021.1:0-2875 GCA_028699795.1 Clostridia bacterium
GGCTTATTACTATGGACGGACTCATCGCCTTAATTGAGCGTTATGCGGATTTCTTCCCCGAGGAAGATACCGATACGAACGGTAACTACAACGGAAACGGCAACGGAAACGGCAACGGAAATCATAATGGTCATGGCAATGGCAATGGCAACCACAATGGATATCGTGGTAGAGGTAGATAGTATTCAAAACAGAACAGTAATTTAGTAACGATTGAATGCCCACACAACCTGTGGGCGTTTTTTCCCGACCAGTCGTTAAACGGCTGCTTTTATCTTGAGGAGCCACTCCTCGCCTTATGACGCTTTTACCTATTCTTTTACGCAAAAGCGTACAGATTTGTCTATATTATTTAGGGACAAATCTTACGGCTCGACTTGTCGGACGCATAAGGTATCGCTATCGCTCTAAAGATATATTAGAATGCTGTATCCATATTTGTAATTTGTACATTGTAATTTGTAATTTTATCTAATCTACATCTTCTTTTTCTTGCTAGACCAAATAAGTATCTTATGTAACATATTCCTACATAAACCGCCTTCTGCCTGTTGATATAATAAGCAGAGGGCATTTTTTATATGGGCAGAAAGATTGTTGTCACTTCGGGGAAAGGCGGAGTAGGCAAAACGACAGTTGTGGCGAATCTTGGCATAGCTTTGGCGCTTATGGGCGTAAGCGTGGTGATGGTAGACGGTGACATTGGGCTTAATAACCTTGATGTCGCTTTGTCTTGCGAGAGTCGTATCATCTATGATATCGGGGATGTCGTGTTGCACAAATGCCGCTTAAAGCAAGCCCTTGTAAGGGACAGCAATCTGGAAAATCTGTTTTTGTTGCCCTCTGCCAAGTTCGTCTCGCAGGACAGCATTAGTGTACAGGCGTTCAGCTCGATTGTAAACGAGTTTGCGCGCGAATTTGAATATGTACTCATTGACTGTCCTGCGGGAATCGAACAGGGATTCCACCGAGCTGTCATGCCCGCCCAAGAAGCGTTGGTGGTCACAACCCCACATATCAGCGCGGTGCGGGACGCCGATAAGGTTTTGGGACTGTTAACAACTTATAGCATTTCGAATGTTGGGATAATCGTCAACCGTGTAAGAGGGGATTTGGTGGTCAAAGACAGCGCCATGGGCGCGGATGAAATCGCAAAACTGTTAAGGTGTCCTTTAAAAGGCGCTATCCCCGAAGACGATAAACTAGGCTTTGCAGGTACTTTTGCCGAAACGGGCAGTGAAATATGCTACACTGCCTACAAAATGCTCGCGGAGTGCATCATGGGCAAAAGCGATAGGGTTTATGATTGTACCAAACCGTATCAAAGTATTTTTTATCGGTTTCGGCATAAAAGGAGTTGAGTATGGAAATGACGAACGGCAAAAATTCATTTTTGAGACTAAAAAGGGTGCTCTTGAACGATAAGGACAACCTGCCAAACGGGCTTATGAAAGTGCTAAGGGCAGATCTCGACCAAGTGTTATCTAGCTATTTTGATTATCCTACGGAAACCTTAAAAGTTGATGTCGACTTGGATTCTAAGGGCAGATACTGCATCCGTATCGAGGCTATGGCAGAGCGCGTAAAAACCATCAAAGTAATATAATAATTGATGTAAAAAAGCCGCTCAATCAATTGAACGGCTTTTTCTATTTATGCATGTTTGCTCAAGGATAGATTGCTTACCTTATTTGTAATTTTACCAGTATGGATTATTCGCTTCGCAAAGCGGTAACGGGGTCTTTCTTGGAGGCGATACGGGAGGGGATGAAGCCCGAAAGTACCGTAAGTCCTATGCTCATGGCAATCAGGACAAGCGCATGCCACCATACAAAGTGCGCAAGGCCCTTGATGCCCAAGTTGTTCTCTAACAGCACATTGATTGGTACTGTTAACAAATAGGTAATACCGATACCCAATAATCCCGAAATAAAACCAATGAGCATTGTTTCGGAGCTGAACACGCGTGAGATGTCTTTTTTGCGGGCGCCGAGGCTTCGTAGAATACCGATTTCTTTGGTTCTTTCGAGTACTGATATATAAGTAATAATACCTATCATGATTGAGCTTACGATAAGGGATATGGCGGAGAACGCAATAAGCACTTTGGTTATGGCGTCGCTTATCTCGTTGATAGACGACATCATCGCGCCAAGTGTATCCGTATACTTGATATTTTTCCCCGATTCCGCATTATATTTTTCGATTAACTCGATGACCTTATCTTTGGATTCGAAAGAATTTACATAAAATGAAATCGATTTTGGTTTGCTGATATCGGCTTTTCCCATATCTGCCAACACATTCGGCAACTCGTTTTTGCTAATTGCGGTACCGTCTAAAATGCTTTCCCGAGGGTTTTCTTCCTGCGCCTTTACCGCTGCATGCGCCGCCGCATGTGTAATAAGGTAATCGCTTAATTCTTTGGTATAGCCTATCGCGCCGTTTACAGAAGGCGACTTGCATTTTTCGTTGGGTCTGACAATGCCTACAATCTCTATCTCGAGACCGTTATCTTCGATATATTGTTTGGTAAGTGAAGCATCGTTGTGCTTTTGCCAATCTAAAGTTTCGGTATCTTGATAATAGTAATCCGCATTGGTAAGCACTCTATATTTTAATCCCAATATATCATCAAAGTTGTAAGACTTTGTTAAGATTTCTTCTTGAGTTTCGGCGTCAAAGAAGTAGTTAAACACATCATCGGGGGATTCTAAACCAATGGCAAACAGCATATAGTCCGTTATTTGGTTGTATTCGTCCAGCACAAGCACCACTTCGTTTTTGTTTTGCGGCCAACGGCTGCCGAATTCCGATCCGACAATGTCGTATTGCTCGTTAAGAAGATTTTGGTTGGAAATGAGTTCGTCCCAAA
>JAQVTZ010000021.1:2975-11537 GCA_028699795.1 Clostridia bacterium
TGGTTGTATTCGTCCAGCACAAGCACCACTTCGTTTTTGTTTTGCGGCCAACGGCTGCCGAATTCCGATCCGACAATGTCGTATTGCTCGTTAAGAAGATTTTGGTTGGAAATGAGTTCGTCCCAAACAACCATAGCGCTTACCATGTCTTTTAAACTGCCGAGAAGCGCCGGCGGCACATGCTCCGACATGAGGTCGTCGAAGGGATTGATTCGGGTATAGTCTCCTGTTTCTGGCGCAACGTAATTGCTGTACACATTTAGTGTCGTGGTATAATTATATTTTACCGAACCATAAGTACCGTCGAAGTTTTGGTCTAGATATACTTTAAAGTCTTCTAGGTCGTTTTCGGCAAAGGCAGTGGTAAGATGGGACATCAGGTTTGCAAGCACTTTGCCAACATAAGCTTCATCCGCATCGGGAAACTTTTCTTTTTCTATCTTTTCGGCTTTGCTCAAAAAGCTGAATACGGATGGCAAAGAAATACTTTGCTTTTCGATGGTTAAGGGGTATCTTGACAGCGCGGATTCCTCGGTGCTTACAATATAGTTTTGGAAGCCTGCCGAAATCGCTAGCACCAACGCGATACCGATAATGCCGATGCTTCCCGCAAACGAAGTAAGAATGGTGCGCGTTTTTTTGGTATTAAGATTGCTTAACGAAAGCTTGAAGGCGCTGCTGTAAGTCATGTGCGGCGTTTTTTTGGCAATCGTTTTTTTCTTGCGCTTGAAATAATGCAAAACCCGTATGAAAGGGTTTTTAGAGGTTTCGACAAGTGCAAAATCCTCTTGGAAGTCGCTTTGGTAGGGATTGGTATCCGATACCACTTTGCCATCAATGAGCTTGACAACACGATTTGCGTATTGTTCGGCAAGGTCGTTGTTGTGCGTGACCATAATAATCAAGCGGTCTTTGGCAAGGTCCTTAAGAATTTCCATCACCTGCATGCTGGATTCGCTGTCTAACGCGCCCGTAGGCTCGTCTGCCAGTATGATTTTGGGGTCGTTAATAATGGCTCTTGCAATGGCGACCCGTTGCATCTGTCCGCCCGAAAGCTGGTTGGGGTTTTTGTTGATTTGATCCCCTAGTCCTACGCTTTCTAGTGCGGCAATCGCGCGTTTGCGCTTTTCGGCTTTGCTGATACCGATAAGCGTAAGCGCCATTTCGACATTGGACAGCACTGTTTGGTGCATGATGAGATTGTAGCTTTGAAAAATGAAACCAATTTGATCGTTGCGGTATCTGTCCCACTCGTAATCGCTGAAATGCTGGGTGGATTGTTCGTTAATATATAATTCGCCTGCGGTGTATTGGTCCAGACCACCGATGACATTTAAGAGTGTGGTTTTGCCGCAACCTGAGGGACCCAATACAGCGACGAATTCATTTTCTCTAAATTCTAAATTGATACCTTTAAGCGCTTCTACAACATTGATAGGAAATTTTTTGGAACATTTGCTCCCGGATATATAATCCTTTTTTATATCTAAAAGTTTTAACATGCTTTTCTCCAAAGTAGTCGTGTAATGTTGCTCCTTAGAAACAAACAAAACTATAATATCATAACGGAACAAGGCTGTCAACCTTTTCTCCCAAATGCTTCTTTTTCGGCATTTGACTGGTATAAATTAGCAATTAAAAATTACGATTTATTGCTTTATAAAATTTGATATGATAAAATCAAAACATATCATAAAGGAATTATATAATTAAAAGAAGGAGTACATTCTTTGAGCATCGGATTTTTTAAAAGTTTAAGAACAAAAGTGATACCCAGAAGAGTGGTAGACGAAAGGTTGGACCTGAAAGAGCTATATAAACTCTTGTGGATTTACCAGTTTAAAGGAGAATGTAATCCCGATATTGCATATACATCGTATACCGTGACGGCAGAACAGGTAATCAAAGTGCTAACGCCGGTAAAATATTATATAGACAGCCGTTTTGACTGCGCGGACTTTAGAGCGATATGTCTTGTAAAACTCGCTTTCGACGGCGGAGAAGATTTGTACTCGCTTACTCCCGACGGCACGATTTATAACCTTATTAAAGATGCACTTACAGGATTTAAGTTTTGGATCAAATCTCCCGGAAACGACAGTATGTGCTATTATTCCGAAAACCACCTTATTACATTCGCCGTCATAGAATATTTGTGCGGGGTGTACCATCCGCAAGAAATCTTTGCGGTAGAAGGAAAAACGGGCGAAGAGCATAAGCGAATCGCAAAAAAACGCATTTTGGACTGGTTGGATTTGCGGTTAAAATACGGGTTTTCGGAGTTCTACTCCAACAACTATCAACCAGTAGATATTGTAGCCATAGCTACCTTATTGCGCTATAGCAAGGATGAATCATTAAATTTAGCTGCAAAAAAAGTAATGGACTTACTGATGCTGGATTATGCAATGATGCAATTCGAGCATAGCTATGCAGGCGCGCAGGGCAGAGCGTATCCCCATAATAATATGAATTGCAGTATCAAAAACTCTAACAGTGAACTAATTCTAGATTATGTATGGGATTTAGGAAGGGTTAACCACAAGACATATTTTGGCAGTACCGCATGGCTGTTTACCTCGATGATGTTATCTAAAGACGAGCATGGCAAGCCGTTTTACACTGTGCCCGAGCCTATTTTAGAAATAGGAAGAAACAAAGATGAAGGTATCTTCAAAACATCTTCGGGGCTCAATCTATCCGAAATGAAAGAGAAAAGCTTAATTGGGTTGTCCGATAAACAACTAATGATGCAATTGGGCATGGGCGCCCTTACCAATCCCGAAATTGTAAACAATAGTATCGACTTTATGAACAAATATGGGTTGTATTCCAATTCGTTCTTAAAAGATATGCGCTATCTTAATATAGGTTTTATTAGAAAAGCGGGTTTATTGCCCTTTATTTCAAAAGCGGTGAATTTTTTCCCCAATGGCATGGCGCTAGAAAGAGCAAATATTTATGCTTACCGCACAAAAGATTATAAGCTATGCACGCTGCAGGGATATAAGGCGGGCAGTTCGGGAGCGCAGCAGACAACATTGGAGGCGATACTTCCCGGTGGCATTGCCGTATACACACATCACCCATTAAGATTGGATAAGGTAGACAATGGCGCGCCTTCTTATTGGGCGGGATACGGAGTTGCTCCGTATGCCGTGCAAGACAAAAATGTAGCGCTTGTGATGCACAAAATTCCTTGTACTCGGGTATTTTTGGCGCCGCATAAGGTAGTAAAGTTTACGCACGCGTTTTTCCCCGAAGAATTATTTGATGAAACGCTGGTAGAAGGAAGATGCGCCTTTTGTCGCTGTGATAACACAATGATGGCGTTAATTGGGCGAAACCCATTAGAATATATACCGTATGACGCAGTAAGCGCGGCGGTTGCAAATGGACTACTAAAAGATAATACCAAACGGTTCGACCTTATACAAAAAGGAAGAAAACAATTTTGGATATACGAGCTTACTACCATAGAAGAAGAAGGGAGTTTTCAAGCTTTTATTGACAGGATAAAGTCTAACCTCGCAAAACAACAGGGTGACATGCTGTCTTACAGCACAAAAGGGAAAACATTCGAAGTAAAATACGGATGCTCCTTCAAAATAAACGGACAAAAGATAAATTTGGAGTATGAGCGATACGAAAGCGAATGGATCAAAGCCGCTCGGAGCGGTAACGAGGTAAAAATAACTTGCAACGGACAATATAGTATCAATTTAAGAGGTTGAGAAATGAAAAAAGCTTGTAAAATGGAGAAAAAGAGAATGGTAATTGTGATTGTGTCTGTCATTTTGTTATTGGCAGTTATAGGTGTATCCGCCTATTGGGGAATACCGGTAGGACTTATTATTGACAAAGACAGCGTGCAAAAAATCGAAACGAATGTGCAAAAATTCGAAGCGGGTACATACGGGGATTACATGGCTTTAGGCAAGGTGGACGCAGAGGGCAACTTAACCGATGAGCCTTTCAAAATTATCACTTTTACGGATTTGCATTTAGACACTTACTTTAATAAGGGGGCAAGATCGATTTCGCATATGATAGAAAATATAAAAGCAGAAAACCCCGACTTAGTTATTTTGACCGGAGACATCGTGACATCTTCCACCAATTGGTTGCGCGTAAAGCAGTTCGGCAAACTGATGGATGAGTTGGGCGTTTACTGGTGTACCGTACTGGGCAATCACGAAGGAGACAACTGGCGTTCTATTAAAAGAGAAAAATTCGTGGATGTTTGGTCCTCGTTTCAATATTGTTTGATGCATGACGATCCCGATGCTGTGGCGGACGGCGTATGGGGCAACGGGAATTATGTCATAAATCTCGTAAAAAGCGGCGGCGCGATTACGCAAAGCCTTATTTTTATGGATAGCGGCAACAGAGTGTCGAAACAGGATGCGGAGCGTCTCAATATCAGCAAAGAAAGTTATGACTATATCAAGCCCAGTCAAATCAAATGGTATCGTGGTGTGATTTCTAAATTAGAAGCGATGCAGCAAGAACAGCCGATTTTGTCAATGCTTTATATTCATATCCCGCTACAAGAATACGCCGACGCCTATAATATCGTTACCGAAGAGCAGTTGGAAGAAGGTCAAACGGCATCGGATAATGAAACGCTGTATGTTTGCGGCAAAGCGTATGAAAAGGTGAGCGCAAGCGATTATAACAGTGGCTTATTCGCTACTTTGGTAGAAGAAGGTCATACGCAAGCGGTATTCTGCGGTCACGACCATATCAATAACTTTATT
The DNA here is from genome assembly GCA_028699795.1 of Clostridia bacterium. GTDB lineage: Bacteria > Bacillota > Clostridia > Christensenellales > DTU072 > Firm-09. The sequence goes on from JAQVTZ010000021.1 coordinate 7,736, forward strand.
ATTCAATACCAAGGTATCTATTTGGTTTATGTCCAAAAAGGCGGTTATAGCTCGTATGATATGGCAACCAGAGGTTTGGGAGAGGAGAATCAAGGGTATACGAACACCGTTGTGAATGCGGACGGAAGTATTGGGATAACCCATTTTATAAACAAATAAATTATCCTAAGGGTGTGTTTTTATTTGAAAAAAACAGGTGATGCCCAAGCGTATTGATTGTTTTGTTGCTTCAGCGTCAAGGTATTAGGTTATCCGCACCATATCGCATACAAAGATTCGGCAAGAGGCATCCATCGGGGCGCCTTTGAGCAACGCTTAATCAGGTAATAATTCGAAATAGAAATCGTACCCGAATTTGTTTTTTAAATCGCATAAGATGTCTTGGTGGGAGACGATGTATTTTTCCGATTCACCCAGTATGAGGATATCCTTTTTTCTTTCACCGTGAGAGATTATTTTGACTTTTGCATTTTCGAAGCCGGCGGCTTTTCTTAAATATTGTTCGATATCTGTTTTTAATTTAAGGTCTTTATCGCTTACTCCAATCAATAAGCGTGCCGAGCGCACAAGATGAACGATCCCGACAGTAATAATATAGACGCTGATTGCAATACCTAAAATACCATCTGCGGGAAACTCCGTAACTTTGGTGAGGAGATAGGAAATAAGCGTTAGTACAGTAATAGCGGTATCAAAAAAACAGTCCATCACGCTAAGCTGTATCACATTGGATTTTGCACGCTTATTAAAGTGCTTGTATACGAAAGCCAAAGCAAACTTAACGGGCACAGTAGACGCAAGAATCCAAAAGTATAATTGCGTATAATAAATGGGTAATCTGTAATATGCAATGCGCTCGAACGAAGAATAAACAAAACTGAACCCCAGAAAGATCATGATGAGAGAGACAATCATCAAAGAAAAATATTCCGCTTTGCCGTAGCCGTGAGGAAAACGCTTGGACGGCGGTTTGGACATCAGGGTAAAACCTGCAAGCGCGCTTCCGCTACCCAGTACATCGCCAAGATTATTCATACCGTCTGCCGTAACCGCAATGCTTCCCGTAATTGCACCGATGGTGATTTTGATGCAACCTAGAACAAGGTTGACAACCAACCCGATCAAAGCGGAAATCTTGCCTTCTTTGATGCCTTTTACTTTCTCAGACGATTTCATATTGCGCTTGCCATGCCGTTTCAGCAATCATTTTTAAGTATCTAAACATCAAACTATTGGAACCTTGTGTTCAGTTTGGGCTCATTGGTAAAACTGCCGTCAGACAATATCGTGATAACATTGGTCCCTTGTCTGCGCAAAGATTCCGAAACAACCATTTTTTTTGTATATAAGTCATAGGAAGCATAACCGGATTTTTGTAAGTATACAAAGTGTACGCCTTGATACAAACAATCATAGTCGTTCACATGGTCGTGTCCACAAAATATCGCTTGGGTACTGCCTGCTTCCAATATGGCGTCGAACATGCCGCTGTTGTACTCGCTTGCGCAAATGGGTTCCTTTTTTTCGCCGTAAAGCAGTTCTCCGTCTTCATAAGCATCTTCATATTCGACGAGAGGAATATGGATAAAAAGCATCGATTTGGTGTCGCCGTATCGTGCTTTTATCGTACTCATGGATTGCTTGTACCAGTCTATTTGGGATTGTTTAATGTAGTCATAAGAGGTGCCGCTAACCCCGTATTTTTCTTTGTCCGATTTGCTCATATAAGAGCCCGAATCCATAAATACAAGACTTTGGGAAACTGTTGTTGCGGAGGTTTTGATATTGATAATATAGTTGCCGTAGCCGTCGACATCGCCTTTTTTTAACAGACAATGTTCGTATTCTCCCCAGATTTCGCATATCTCTTCTCTGGAGCGTGATGTTGCGAATTCGCCGTCATGATTGCCGAATACGGGTGCCCAGTAGACCCCGTAAGCCTCCAGCATATCGGCAAGTCCTTTTAATCTGTTTGTCGTAAATATGCCCGTCACGATATCACCGGTAAAGACGATAAGGTCGGGCTTTTCTGTTTCGATATTCTTTTTTAACATTTCTATCGTAAGCGTGTTTTTGCTGTAAGAGGTAAGCTTCGTTTCTAGATGCGTATCCGTAAAAGTAAGTATTTTAAGATTCTCTCCCGAATAACCACCTTCGGAGTCCGCTTTATAAAGAAAAGGGAATTCTTCGCCGTTATCGACATAAACAACATTGGTAGATTGAGAAAGCACTTCTTTTACTCTGAATTGCAAAGGAATAGGAGCCATTGTTAACAGAAAATTGATACCTACCGCAAGCAAAACAACACAGCCAATGACAATAAGAATGATCATTCGTTTTTTCTTAGGTTGAGACAAAGACATAATACACCTCTAAAATAATGGTTTCATTATATCTCTTTTTTTTAACAGCGTCAAGAGAGAAACACCGCATTCTATGGCAGTAGATTCCTGTTCTTTCCAAAGTGATTTCGCAAAATAACTTCTAGCTAGGAGTATTGAGGGAGTGTTTAATAATGCTAAAAAGGTTCGCAAAATGCGAACCTTCTTAAAGAGGCGACAACTCGTGTCGTGTTTTGCGCTGTTATTTGCAAGGATTGTAAGCTTTAGGATCTCTATCGCCACAACAGCAGCAGAGTATAAGTATGATAATCAAAATTTCACAACAATCAATGTTGCATCCGCAGCAACAGAGAAGCAGTAAAATCCAGATGATGCAGGAGCAGTCTCCGCCGCCACCACCGCAGCCACAGAAGCCGCCGGTGCCGCAGCCGAAACCGCCATTGAATCCGCCGAATCCGTTCATTATGTATACCTCCATATAGATTTTGTAGATATTGTCTACAATACAAGTTATGACAAAAAAAAACTTAATGTGAAAACAAGCGCGGCAGGAATAGAATAATATTTTATAGATATCGAATAGAGTGACCGAATTATTAAAACCCTTCCAAAATCGTTGCAATCAAAAAAATTTAATAGTAATATTGAAAATAGACAAGTCTTAGCTGGAGATGAATAATGTACAGTATGCTCTCGGGTAAATTTGCAGATTTTTTAAGAAACCAATATCGAGAAGCCTTTTCGGGCGGTATGTCCGACAAGGTAAGCGAAGCATTGGAGCCCGAGCTTGTCAACCTTTTTGGACTAAAAGTGAATCCCAGTATGTTTACGGCGTTCGGGCTAACCGTATTTATCCTGCTTGTCTGTGTTATTGTACGGATTTTTATTATACCTAAGTTCCAAAAGCGACCCAAGGGAATGCAAATTGTACTGGAGGGCATCGTCGGTTATTTTGACCGCTCGGCAACTTCAGAGCTTCACCGCCACGGCAGTTTTGTCGGACCTTATGTGTTTACGGCGGCCGCCTTTATCGCATTGGGCACACTGGTAGAGCTGATAGGCATACGCCCTGCTTTTGGCTCGATTAACGCTTGTTTTGCATTCGGTTTCACAACCTTTCTTGTGATAAATATATGCGGTATCCGCGAAAAAAAGCTGTGGGGGCGCGCCAAAAGATATGTGCCCAATATCATCAATATTCTTACGGATATCTCGGTACCGTTTTCGCTGTCACTTCGTCTTTTCGGCTCGATCATGAGCGGCTTTATCATCACTGAATTGCTGTATGCGCAGCTTTTTACATCCATTGTTCTTCCTGCTTTTGTTGCCGTGATTACGACGCTGTTTCATGCGGCGATACAATCTTATTTGTTTGCAACCCTTACGGTAATGTTTGTAAGAGAAGCGGTGGAATAAAAATTACAAATTACAATGTACAAATTACAAATAAGGATGAATCA
>JAQVTZ010000021.1:11637-16989 GCA_028699795.1 Clostridia bacterium
AAATTACAAATTACAATGTACAAATTACAAATAAGGATGAATCATATTACAAATAAGGATAATATATATTTTTCGACTGGTCGGAATAAAAAATAGGAGAAAAAACATGTTGGCATTGTTCGCATTGGAAGCATTTAACGCGCTGGGCGCGGCGTTGGCGATAGGACTTACGGGACTAGGCGCCGCAATCGGTATGGGCATCGGACTAGGTAAGGCAGTAGATGCCATTGGCCGTCAACCCGAAGCCAACAATAAGATACGCACGACCCTGATATTCGGTTTTGCTTTTTGCGAAACCATTGCAATATACGGTTTGCTGATATCCATTTTACTTCTTACGGTATAGAGCAACCGTTCATTCGGGAGGTTATTGATGACTAGTACTCTTTTGGCAGAAACAACTCTGCCGTTGGGACTTAATTTTTTTGAAATATTGCTAGAGATGTTCAACCTTGCGATTCTTGTTGTCGGGGTAAGGTTTTTGCTGTATAAGCCTGTAAAAAAATATATGGAAAAACGCTCCGAAGAATATAAAAAGGCAGAAGAAGAGAGCGAACAAAAACGCAAAGAGGCCGAAGACCTTAAGTTGCAATACGAAAAGGTATTAGAAGAGTCCCGCCAAAACGCAATAACATGCAGCAAAGAAGCGACGGCATCCGCGATGATACAAGCGGAAGAGATTGTCGAAAACGCCAAAACCGAAGCGGAGCGAATTTTACAAAAGGCTGAAGAAGAGCTTTCGCATAAAGAACTGATGCAAAAAGAAGAGCTATCCAACTCCGTATCGGAGCTTGCATTAGATATGGCATCCAAAATTTTGCAAAGAGAAATTAAAACCGAAGACAACGACATTGTAATCAACAATCTTATCGAACGCTGGAAGAATTAACTTATGAGAGAAATCGTAGTCACATCTTCAATCGAGCTGACTCCCGCTCAAAAAGAAAAGCTTGAGCGCGGCCTCAGAGCAAAAGAAGGCGGCGAGCTTATTTTTGTTTATAAAATTCATAATATTGTGGGTGGCATCTCGATCAATGACGGGCAAACTGTTTTGGATGCCTCTTATTCGCGAGAGTTGCACAATATACGCAAAAAAAGCGAAGAGTTCATTCATAGCAGTATCAAAAAAGGAATACCCGTTAATAAAATTCCTCAGTTTATCCAAGAAAAACTTGACTCGTTTGTGGACAAGGCTCCAGACACAGAAGTTTGCGGCAGGGTAATCAGCGCGGCGGACGGAGTGATTAAGGCGGAAGGCCTTGGGAATTGCCAATACGGCGAACTTTTACTGGTTGGTACGCACGGGTATGCGCTTGCTATGAACCTCGAAGAAGATACGGTAGGCGCGATACTTTTAAGCGATATGGATTGCGTAGAGTACGGAGATACCGTGTATACTACGGGAAGAATTATAGAAGTGCCGGTAGGCGAAGAGCTGTTGGGAAGAGTCGTAAACCCTTTGGGCGAACCTATCGACAACAAATTCTCTATCCATTTCGAAAAAACCCGCCGTATCGAAAACGAGGCGCCCCGCATTGTAGACCGCCAAAAGGTTAACGAACCGCTTTCTACGGGTATTTTGGCGATAGACTCCATGGTGCCCATCGGCAAAGGGCAAAGAGAACTTATTATCGGCGACAGGCAGACGGGTAAGACTTCTATCTGTATCGATACCATTATCAATCAACGCGACAAAGATGTTATCTGTATTTATGTCGCAATAGGGCAGCGCGCGGCTTCGGTGCGAAAACTGATTAAAACGCTAGAAGACAACGGCGCAATGTCTTATACGACAATCGTACTCTCGACGGCTTCGGACAGCGCGCCTTTGCAATATATTGCGCCCTACACCGGTTGCGCAATGGCGGAAGAGTTTATGGAAAACGGCAAGGATGTGCTTATTATTTATGATGATATCTCTAAGCATGCCGTTGCCTATAGGGCGATATCTCTTCTTCTCAAAAGGCCGTCGGGCAGAGAAGCGTTCCCCGGTGATATCTTTTATATTCACAGCAGGTTGCTTGAAAGAGCGGCAAAACTCAGCGACAAGCTGGGCGGCGGCTCGATGACGGCGTTACCCATTATAGAAACGCAAGCGGGTGATATCTCGGCGTATATTCCCACCAATGTAATTAGTATCACGGACGGGCAGATTTATCTGGAAAGCGAGCTTTTTAACGCAGGACAACGCCCCGCAATCAATGTCGGCTTATCGGTATCGCGTGTGGGCGGCGCGGCGCAAACCGATTTTATTCGTAAACTAAGCGCAAAATTGCGGTTGGATATCGCGCATTACAGAGAACTTGCCATTTTCGCCCAATTCGGTTCTTCATTAGACACCTCGACACGCGAAATATTAGCCAACGGCGAAAAAATCGTCGAAGCGCTGAAACAACCAGAATATAAACCGTTAAGCACACTCCGCGAAGCAATTTACCTCTATGCTATCGTCAAGGGATATTTGGAAAATGTGCCCGTGTGCAGAATTAACGAATTTCTAGAAAATTATTTCAATTATGTATGCGGTACCGCGCCCGCATTATGCAAAACAATTAAGTCCGGCAAATCGCCTTCCGACGAAGAACTTGCAGGGCTGGAGGCATGCGCAACCCAATACGCATGCTTGTTTCGGTAGTATGCAAAATATCATAGATATTAAAAACCGTATCAAAAGCATCAAAGACACCGCGCAAATTACCAAGGCGATGCAGCTTATCAGTGTGTCCAAGATGCGCAAGGCGGATGAAAAATACGAACAAAACGACAGATACTATCGCCGCATAAAAAGTACCATAAAGGATATATTTGCCCATACATCCACAGTGACCCATCCGTACTTGCAACACAGACCGGGCAATGCGACGGCGTATATCGTGATAGCTTCGGATGCGGGTCTTGCGGGAGATTATAATCACAGGGTACTTTCTTTTGCCGAGAACGAGATAAAAACCGTCGATAAATATAAGATATTTACCGTTGGCCATATCGCAGAAGAGTTTTTTGTGAACAGGAATTACGAAACGGACAGCGAATTTGTCTATTGTACCCAAAACCCGACCATAGACGATGTGCGCAGGCTTGCGACTACCGCGGTAGACCTTTACGATACGGGGGAGGTGGATGAAGTACGCATTATTTATACGAGGCATGTGAAAGGACATAATATTGCATTATCCACCCGTGTTGTTCCAATAGAAAAGTCGGATTTCGATGATGCCAAATCCTTTTCCGATTACAACGAGATTCTTCTCTTCGAGCCTTCCGCAAGCCAAGTGTTCAATATTTTGGTGCCGCAATATGTTTTAGGAACAATATTTAATGCCTTAATCGAATCTATACGGTGCGAACACAGCGAACGCATGATGGCAATGAACAATGCGACAAACAACGCAAATGATATGATTCACACGCTGGAACTGGAGTATCACAGAGCCAGACAAGCGAAAATCACCTCCGAATTGTCCGAAATGAGCTCTTATCGGAGGGAACAAAGCGGACAGAACAGAAAATGGAGCAGACGGTTATGGATCAAACCAAAAATATAGGAAAAATCGTGCAAATTATGGGCCCTGTTGTGGATGTGCAATTTTCCAATTACACACCCAAATTGTATGATAAGCTTATTACCAAAGTCGGTGATAGAGAAGTTGCGCTCGAAGTGGAGGCGTACCTCGAAAACGATGTCGTGCGTACTGTCTCGATGGAAGCCAACGAAGGTTTAACGAGGGGGACCGAAGTGATTGCGACAGGCGCGCCGATTACGGTACCCGTGGGCGAAGGTACTTTGGGCAGAGTGCTTAATGTGCTGGGCAATCCCATAGATGATAACGGTCCCATAAACGCAAGCGAATACCGCCCAATACACCGCAAAGCGCCCTGCTTTAGCGACCAAACGGGAAAAGTTAGTATGCTGGAAACGGGGATAAAAGTAATAGACCTGATGATGCCTTATGCGCGCGGAGGAAAAATCGGCCTTTTCGGCGGCGCGGGCGTGGGGAAAACCGTGCTGATATTGGAGCTTATCCGCAGCATCGCGGCAGAACACGGCGGCTATTCTATCTTTACGGGTGTGGGCGAGCGTTCGCGCGAAGGAAACGACATGCTGACCGACATGGTCGAAAGCGGCACCATTAAGAATACCGCGTTGGTTTTCGGACAGATGAACGAGCCACCGGGCTCACGCATGAGGGTCGCACTTACGGGCCTCACGCTTGCCGAATACTTTCGTGATGTCAAAAAACAGGATGTTTTGCTGTTTATCGATAATATTTACCGCTATGTACAGGCAGGCAGTGAAGTATCCGCGCTACTCGGGCGTATGCCTTCCGCAGTCGGCTACCAACCCACTCTTGCTACAGAGCTCGGCATGCTGCAAGAGCGCATCACAACAACAAAAGACGCCTCTATTACTTCCATTCAGGCTATTTATGTGCCTGCAGACGACCTCACCGACCCCGCGCCTGCGACAATTTTTGCGCATTTGGACGCTACCACCGTGCTTTCGCGGCAAGTGGTAGAGCAGGGCATTTATCCCGCGATAGACCCCTTGGCTTCTTCTTCGCGCATCCTCTCCCCCGATATCGTTGGCGAAAAGCATTATCGTGTCGCGCGCAGAGCGCAAGCGACCCTACAAAGATACAAAGAACTGCAAGACATCATCGCAATCCTCGGTATGGAAGAGCTTTCCGAAGAGGACAAGATAACCGTTTACAGAGCGCGTAAGGTGATACGCTTTTTCTCTCAACCGTTCTTTGTATCGAGCGTGTACACCAATATGGACGGGAAATATGTACCGGTTCAAAAAACGGTAGACAGTGTAGAGCGTATCTTGAACGGCGATGCCGACGAAATACCCGAAAATCTTTTCTATTTTGCGGGAGATTTGGACGAAATCGAACAACGATACGCCCAAAAAGAGAAGGAATAATATGTCACAGTTCAAACTCGAAATCCTGACACCCGAAAAAAGGTTTTTCCATGGCCCCGTAGATTGCCTTACCGTAGAAACATCGGAAGGACAGTTGGGCATTTTGGCGCATCATGAACCTGTTGTGATTGGGCTTCAGCCCGCGAATATTCGTATTAAAGTTGACGGACAGTGGAAAGAGGCCGCCAACGGGTATGGTTTTGTAGAAGTGCGTCCCGACAGAACTGTGGTGCTATGCGAAACCATGGAATGGCCCGAAGAGATCATTCTAAACCGCGTACAGCGGATTATAGAAGAAAGCAACCGCAAACTTAGAGCGGAAAAATCCCGTATCGAGTACAAAATAAATAAAGCGGCTTTGGCGCGCGCATTTGCGCGTATGCGGTTGGCAAAAAAATAATTTTTTGTTATAATTATTTTGGGAT
>JAQVTZ010000162.1 GCA_028699795.1 Clostridia bacterium
AAACTTGAAAGAGTATTTGGGCGAACTTAAGTACTTCGAGAATCAGCTCTCAAGAGCGGATGAAGTAGGCGTGGTAAACGGCCTTGCTTGGACATCCGTCGGCGGCGACACGCTTTCAATAGAAGTGATGCTAACCAAAGGTAAGGGCGAAATCCTTCTTACGGGCAACCTCGGCGATGTGATGAAAGAAAGCGCGCGTATCGCAATTAGCTATTGCAGAAGTATTGCAGACAAACTAAACCTCGACGAAAATTTCTTTAAAGAATACGATATCCATATCCATGTACCCGAGGGCGCAACGCCAAAAGACGGCCCGTCGGCAGGTATCACGATTGCAACGGCATTGGTATCCGCGCTGTCTAACCGCAAGGTGGACCATAGCGTTGCCATGACAGGAGAATTAACCCTTAGAGGCAAAGTGCTACCCATTGGCGGACTAAAAGAAAAAACGCTTGCCGCCATGCGCGCAGGGATCAAGAAGGTCTATCTTCCAGAGGAAAACCGCAAGGACTACGACGAACTTCCGGATATCGTAAAGCAAAAATTGGAGTTCAACTTTGTTTCCAATGTGAACTCCGTTATTACGGGAGCATTGCTTTGATAATACGAAAAGCGGAATTTGTCAAGTCTGCCGCAGACAAAAGCGGAATGTTGGAGAGCAAAATCCCAGAGTTCGCCATGTGCGGACGCTCCAATGTCGGTAAATCTACCTTTATCAACATGCTTACCAACAACGGCAAACTGGCGAAAACATCCAAAGACCCCGGCCGTACCAGACTCATCAACTATTTTTCTTGCAACGACGGGGAGTTTATGTTGGTGGACCTTCCGGGCTACGGATACGCGCGTGTTTCCAAAGAAGAAAAGGCGAAATGGGGCATAATGATAGAGGATTACCTCAATAGCTCAACCAACCTCGCAGGAGTAATATTGCTGTTGGATATAAGACATTCGCCGTCTTCAGACGATATGATTATGGTGAACTACCTTCATCAAACCGCCAAACCTTTTTTGTTGATTGCGACCAAGGCGGACAAACTATCCAGAGCGCAAACCGCCAAGCAAAAAAGAATGCTCGCCCAAGACCTCAAGGTAGGCGAAGCAAATATTATCGCGGTTTCGTCTTTAAAAGGGGAAGGCAAACAACAGGTTTTGGATAAGATGGAATCCATCTTAAACTTTCATCAAGATACAGTATAAACAGAAGAAGATATAGCCTCTCGATTGAGCATTCAACGGGAGGCTTTTTTATGCGCTTAATAAATATAAAAGCACAATCCGTCCGCAAAATGCGTATAGTATTACAACAACATTTATGGAGAATTGTGTTATGTCATGTAATCCAAGACTTACATTTACCAACAGGCCGCAAAGAATGTGTATTTTAACCAAAAGGGTATTCGATGCTTGCCTTCAGCAAATCGCCCGTGAAAACGAACAACTGTATGTCAGCTTTCAAGAGCCGCCCGTCTCTTTTGTAGAGGTGCGCGGCAACGGAACTTGTGTGATTTCCAATGTGTCGATAACGCCTACCAATACTCCTGGCTGTTCACGGGTAAGGTTTACGCTTACGATTCCGCTAGAAGTGGTCGCTTTAAACGAAGAGGGAAATCCCATACTGGGTACGACTTCGGTCGTAGTGGAGCAAGACTTATTTATGCGGGTGCCGCAAGATTCGCTTGTTCCCACCGAAATCGCTTGTACCACAAGTATACAAGGGTTTAACGGGTCGCTTAGCGACAGTACCTTAACCATCACGCTGTGCATCACACTTATTATAAGGATTGTCGCCGATGTGGATATCGTTATCACAAGCTGCGGATATGTCAATCTGCCTCCTTGCAGTATGTATAGCGAAGATATTTGTTCTGGTGTATTCTCGTTACCTGTATATCCGCCAACACCGTAAGAATACATAATGAAACCTTAATAGTATCATAGTGTTCGGCTTTTTTTACATTGCAAAATGGCCTTTCAGGCTTGTAAAAAAGTCCTTTTTATGCTATCATAAATACATGAATGTTTATGCAATCAGCGATCTTCATCTTTCGTCCGACGAAAGCAAGCCAATGGATATCTTCGGTGCCGTTTGGGACAACTATTGGCAACTTATCTGCGAAGATTGGGAGTCCAAAGTCAAAGAAGAAGATATTGTTTTAATAGCGGGCGATATCTCATGGGCTATGAGATTAGATGGCGCGATAGGTGATTTAGAGCGTATTGCCGCCCTAAAAGGCACAAAGATTATGATTCGCGGCAATCATGATTATTGGTGGGAAAGCATCTCTAAGATAAGAGCGGTTTTGCCCCCTTCGATACTTTGCATCCAAAACGATGCGGTACGCATCGGAGAGTTCGTCCTATGCGGTACAAGGGGTTGGACGGTGCCCGAAACGGGAATGAAGCCCACAGAGGAAGACCTCAAACTGTACGAACGCGAAAAACTAAGGCTCGAAATGAGTCTTAAGGCGGCAACGGCAATCAGACAAGAGGGCGATAAACTTATCGTAATGATACACTATCCGCCCTTTAATTCCAGATTGGAAGACTCGGACCTTTCAAGAATGATGGAACAATATAAGGCAAATGCGGTTGTATATGGGCATCTACACGGCGTCGGCTCCAGAGTATGTTTGAAAATCGATAAAAGAGGGCTGCCTTTTTATTTGACTTCCTGCGACTTGGTAGAAAACAAGCTGGTAAAAATCTTTTAAGAAAGAAGGATTCTATTCCAAATAACACCGAAAACGAACATTTGTTAAAAAATGTTCTTTTTTTATGTCGCAAAAAGTCAGAAAATTGAGTATCTTGTCCCTAAAATCATTTATTTTATGCCTAAAATTTAGGCAAAGTGGACAAAAGTGGAAAATTAGTGGTATAATGAAAGCACAAAGGAGGCAGATCGAATGGCATTTTTCGGAACACATACCATACAAATGGATGACAAAAACCGTATGCGTATCCCCGCAAAATTCCGCGCTAAGCTAGGCGGCGATTATTACATCGTTTACGGCGCGGGCGGATGCCTTACGATATTGCCTAACGACAGCTTCGAAAAGTTTGTCGCGCCCTTTGCAAAGATACCCGCCTCCGACCTCGAAGCCAGAGAATCCGTAAGGCGCATCTTAGCGACGGTAGAGCAACCCGAAGAAGACACACAAGGCAGATTTGTTCTACCCGCCCATGCGAGAGCGTACGCGAAGATAGACAAGCGCGTTGTATTTGTGGGGGTAGGCGAACAACTCGAAATATGGAGCGAAGAACAGTTTGCTGCAAAGAACATAGGCGAACAGAATACTTTCGATAACGCCGTTGTACTGCTGGGCAAATACGGATTATGATAGAGTTTTCGCATATTCCCGTTTTGTATGACGAAGTGCTGGAAGGCTTACGCATTAACCCCGAAGGAATTTATGTAGACGGCACATTGGGCGGCGGAGGACACGCTAAAGGCATTGCCGAAAGACTGACAAGCGGAAGATTGATAGCAAACGATTTGGACCTCGAAGCAATAGAAGCCGCAAAAATGAAACTCGGCAACCTATGCAAGAAAGTAACGTTTATTCATGACGATTATAAAAACCTGTTAGCGAACCTTGACGAACTTGATATTGATAAAGTAGACGGCATTCTGTTGGATTTGGGAGTGAGCTCTTACCAAATAGATACTCCCGAAAGAGGCTTTTCTTATATGAAAGACGCTCCTTTGGACATGAGAATGGATAGAGAAGGATCGGGACAGACCGCCGCCGATGTGGTAAACGGCTACAGCGCGCAAGAGCTATCCAAAATATTCTTTGAATACGGAGAAGAACGGTTTGCCCGCAAAATTGCTTCCGACATCGTCAAAGCGCGAGCCAAAAAACCGATTGAAACGACGCTAGAATTGGCAAACTTGATAAGTACACACTATCCTGTCGGGTTTAAATTCGGACACCCCGCAAAAAGAGTGTTTCAGGCAATCAGGATAGAAGTCAACGGAGAGCTAAGCGGGTTATATCAAGCGGTGGAGGGCATGACAAGACGGCTGAAAAGCGGCGGTAGAATGTGTGTGATAACTTTCCACTCTTTGGAAGACAGAATCGTAAAAACTTGCTTTAAGCAATTGGAACTGGATTGCGTTTGCGACAAAAAAATGCCCGTATGCATATGCGGAAAGGTAAGCGAAGTAAAGATCATCAACAAAAAGCCTATCGAGGCAAGTGAAGCGGAGCGTAAAGAGAATAAAAGGGCCGAAAGCGCAAAACTGCGA
>JAQVTZ010000163.1 GCA_028699795.1 Clostridia bacterium
TGGCGTTTGGGCTACCAAACACGGCGTTTACGGTAACGGAAATGTACTTAGCGAAGATACCAGAAGTATTATTTACGAATTAGGTTCCCGAGGTTTTGCCACCTCTTATTCGATAAGTTGGGCCACGCATATCAATAAGACATATAAAAAGGAAGTGGCTTCTGCCGCCGAAAACGATTACCCTGTAACCTATTATTCCAATAAAGATGACGAAGGTACTTATCAATCGATGTTGCAAGGCATACGGGAGGGTGACGACGGGGTGTTCGGCGTGTTTGAATACACTGACCACGCGGGACATTTTTACGGGTTTTCTATCGATTCTCCCCAATATGTTAAAGTTTATTATGAGGCCGAAGCAAAAGGCATGTTACTGATTGATGCGGTGGAAGCGCGTGAGACCTATGAACAAGAAGACTGGTTGATCATCATCACGACAGACCACGGTGGTTATCGCAGAAACCACGGCGGAACGACAACGTTAGAAAAGTATACCTTTTTGGCGATAAACAAAGCGCTGTAATCCGCGTATAGATTTGCGAGGGGCTGGGGTTGCCTTCGTCAAAACGGCGATTTTCTACTCGAAAAGTCATCGAAATTCCTCGAAGACGCCAAATAAAATTTCATTAAAAACAGATATCGAAAATTTACAAAAAGTTGCAGAAATGCAACTTTTTTATTATTCTGCTTGAATGCTTGTTAGGATTGTGTTATCATGAAACTATTCTATATATATAAATAATTGATAGGAGATGGAATATGAAAGAACTTCGTCTACCCGCGTATCCGCTTATTACGGTAGATCCGCTGTTTTCGATCTGGAGTACAAGCCAAAAGTTGTACGAAGGCGAAACAAAAATGTGGACGGGCGCGCCGAAGCCGATTAACGGTAACATCAATATTGACGGCGAAATCAAAAGATTTATGGGGCTCAAAGGCGCCAAAGAAGTATTGCCCCAAAAGTGCATAAAGGTTGGGCTGACCTCTACGCGATATATCTTTGAAGACAAAAAGGTGCGTCTTACGCTTACCTTTACCTCTCCGCTTCTGCTAAACAATCTTGCGCTGGCATCAAGACCTACGGCGTATGTGGATTTCTTGGTAGAAAGTATAGACGGCTGCGAGCATGAAGTGCAGGTTTTTATGGGGTTTAGCGAAAAGCTGACTTATAGAGGTCAAAGAAAATGGACAAAAGGCGGTATTTTGCCTTTTCCAGAAGGGAAAATAGGTTATTTAGGCAGGTTTTTGCAAAAATCGTTGGCAGAAGCGGGCGACTTAAAGGAAATCGATTGGGGCTGGTTGTACCTCGGCGGCAAATCCCGCATTATTGTTACCAATGTGTCGTCCGCCCGAAAATTTTTCAAAGAAGATCCTGTATCAGACAGCAATCGTTACCGAAAGTTGCTTGTTTCCGAAAAGGTCGGCACAATTACGCCGGATCAACCGTTAAGCTATTATATTGTTGTGGGGTATGACGATAATTACGCATTAAATTATTTCGGTGAGTTCAAAATGGGCTATTGGAAAACGGCTTTCTCCGATATTGTTCACGCCGTCAAGGAAAGTGTAAACGGGCACGACGAGGTGATGGAGGCTTGCCGCAAAGAGGAAGAGACGCTTTTACAAAGCGCATCGGGATTCGGAAGCGATTATGTCAGCATACTGATTGCGGCGTACAGGCAGACGATTGCCGCGGGCAAATTGATTTTGGACAAAGACAATCCTATTTTAATCTCTAAAGAATGCGGCTCCAACGGTTGCGCGGGTACCGTCGATGTGGCGTATCCGTCTTCTCCGCTTTTTTTATACAAGAACCCCGCTTTGGTAAAAGCCATGTTAAGTCCTGTGTTTCAGTTCGCGAGGATGCAAGTTTGGCGCTACGATTTCGCGCCTCACGATGTTGGCGTGTATCCTTTTGTGATGGGGCAAGTGTATGGCGCGCATAAAAACTATGTGGTAAAAAGCAGATTCGATATTTCCAAAAAATATCTTTTTCATTATACCCGTCGCAATCTCTACAAGCCCGAAAAACAAATGCCGATAGAAGAGTGCGGCAACATGCTGATTATGAGCGCGGCGTACTTTAATGAGAGCGGAGACTTTAAGTTTTTGCGTGAGAATGCGGACCTTTTGTCCAAATGGGCCGATTATCTTGTTGCAAAAGGGATTTTATTAGAGAATCAATTGTCAACAGACGATTTTGGCGGGCCGTTGCCCAATAATGTAAACCTTGCAATAAAAAGTGTTATAGCGATAGCGCTTTGGTCAAAGATGTTAGAACAGATTCAACCGGGAGAGGGCAAAAACTATCTCGAAACCGCCAGAAGATTGGCAAAAGACCTCGAACTTCGCGCCGATACGGGCGACCATACCGCGCTTACGATAGAAGACAGAGAAAGCTGGAGTCTTAAATACAATCTTGTATGGGATAAGCTTTTTAAATTAAATCTATTCAGCAAAGAATTGTACGAAAAAGAAATAGCTTTTTATAAAAAACGGCTTAACAAATACGGCGTACCGCTGGATTCGCGCAAAACCTATACAAAATCGGATTGGTTGATATGGGCGGCATCGCTGGACGAAACAGCGGAAAGCGTTAAGTTGTTCTCGAAAGCACTCGCCGATATGCTCAAAGACTCTTTAACGCCCGTGCCCTTCGGCGATTGGTACGACACCATCAACGGCGAAGCGATACAATTCCGCCACCGCAGTGTGCAGGGCGCGCTTTGGATGCCCCTTTATATGAATCATATCACAAGCGGCGAATCGAGCAATTTTCTTATTGATTAAAAAATGATAATATAAGAAAGAGAAATCGTAGAAATGTATTTCTCTTTTTTTATGCGTATATTACTCGCCGACAGAGCGCATATTGCCGCTATTGACAAGAGAAATGAAATCTTCGGCATATTGGTAATGGGAGAAAGAAAGGGAGTCTTGGTCGTACAAAAAGTCGGTTTCGAAACGAATATCAGAGCTGAGATTCATTCTGATAGGCTCTGTGAGGGTGCCCTCCCAAGCATCTTCACTCAAAAAATATTTATAATATCCGTTATCCCAAATTTCTATGACTTCGCGCATCGAAGTATATGCGGCGTTGTCCGACCCGCTGTTTTCTCTTAAGTTCGGCAAAGTAATGGATGTGGTAAAGGGTTCATTGACATCCAACTCCATTTCTAAACGGTAATAACCTTCTTGTTCATTATAGGTTACGGACACGGTTTGGATGGTTTCGGGTCTTATTTTTTGGTCCGTATATTCGAAATCGGCTTCTTGGTCTGCGCAGTAAACTGGTTTTTGTTTTTGTTTGGCAAAATATAAATTTTCCCAGTCGGCGTGATAAATGATTTCGTTCTCGCATAATGTGTGGGTCGGTTCCAGCGTTTTTTCGCTATATAAATAATCCATAGAAGCATTCGTATAACTACGCTCTGCAAATTTCGTGCTTGCTTTGGAAACCGCGCCCACCAAAGCGCCCAACAGAGTTTCGGGAACAAAAGAATATTCTAAATACAAGTATTCGTCCGCATTTTTGACGACATGTCTGTACCCATATACGGGAGTTCCCATTGTTGTCGTCACCGAGTTTACGGCATAAGCGGCATTTTCGAGATTTTTAAAGTTTTCGTTCGCGGCAGCGTATAGATTGTAAGCAAACAGTTTAAGCGCTTCGGTATCGCTCGAGTCGGGCACGGTCAGGTTTAGCTTTTCGCCGATAAGCGGCTTCCCGCTTGGTGTGACTCTGTAACCGTCGTATTGTCCGTACTGTATAATGGCTATCGTGACCGCTGCGGCGTTCGCCAAAATAAGTAATACTACAATTGAAACCTTTAAAAACTTTCGCATTTTCTCGTTTCTCCTAAAATATGTTTCTATTCTAAAACATTTTTATATTTTTTGCAAGACAGAATTTTATTTCCCAAAAGACTTGCAAAAGAACAAAGAAACGAAAATAGTTACTATGCTTAGGTTTAATAAACTAAAAATAGAGTTTTGGTAACCTAAAGCTAAAAAATAACAAAACAAAGGAGTTCAGTGAAGAAAAATAACGAGTGGTTTTGTAAGCAAATATAAAAAAAGTGCCTACGACACCGTAAAGCACTTTTTGGTTTTGGCGGAGAGTTAGGGATTCGAACCCCAGTTAGCTCTCACTAAAACGGCTTTCAAGGCCGCCGCATTCGACCGCTCTGCCAACTCTCCATAAAAAATATTCGCTACCATATTATACACTTT
>JAQVTZ010000164.1 GCA_028699795.1 Clostridia bacterium
GCCTTACGCGCACTTGCTCGATAGCGGTAGGCACAATCATTACCGATAAAGTGCTTGCCCACGCGAAAAGAGCGGGGAAAATTGTAGATCTTGCCATAAATTCATCTAAATTGTAAGGGAAATCTTGACAAAAGCCCGTTTTGCGATATAATAGAAACAGAATATTTAGGGCGGAGGTAAGGTTTTCATGCTAAAAACAAATGCAAAATCGCTGAGATTTATTGTTTTCGTATTATTATTCTGTTTACTAATCGCATCTATTACCGTATTCTGCACTGTATCGAGTCATACCGCTCTTGCCGACGAAGGCGAACAAACGCAACCTGCGGCAGAACCCAATGCAGAGCCTCAGGCAGAAGGATACAAACTGTATATCGTACTTGGCATTGCGGGCGTTTTGCTGGCCATTGTAATTGTCGTAGTTGTTATTGCCAACAAAAAATACATTCTCGCTTTTATCGTAGGAAAACGCGCGCAACCTATTCCTCCGCGCAAATACCTTGCAGGGGAAGAACTGGATACTCTGCCGGTTCCCATGCGAAACGGCGCAAGATTCGGTGGTTGGTATGCAGATCCCTACCTCAAAGAACCGTTCAAAACTGCTACGATGCCAAAAAAAGATACCTATGTCTTTGCCAAATGGAAACGGCGTCCGCGCTGGTATTATAAAGACGAAGCACAAATCAATGCGATTAAAAAAAGATAGCAGCGAATTCTTTTTATAAGCCTCTTGCTTTAGTAAGGGGCTTTTTGTTATTCAATCATTTCTCTGTAACAAACGCAACATCACCCTCTCTATCAATATAACAAGTAATTGTACCGTCCAAATCCGTACGGTAAACGGAATAATTTCTTTCGTAGAGTTTGGTAAGCGTTTCGTCGTCGGGATGCCCGTAAGCATTGTTTTCGCCTACCGAGATAACAGCATATTCACAGGTAACAAAGTTCAAAAATTCTGCAGAAGAAGAAGTGTCGGAGCCGTGATGCGCAACCTTTAAGATATCACAATCCAAGCTGTTCTGCCCAAAGGTTTGCAAGAACCATTGCTCGCTGCAAGCCTCAGCATCTCCCGTGAGCATCACTTTGCGACCGCCGTATTCGGCTATAATAAACGGCGACATGGCATTATTATTTTCGAATCTTCCATAACCGGGAGCATAAATCTTGACTGAATAACACTCGCCGCTTACTCCCAATATGTTCCATTGATCCCCGTCTTCATCAAACAAAGTAAGAGCGGCTTGTTCGTTCTCGCCATAAGTTTCGGTCTCGGCCGCTTCCAGAAATTTCTCGAAGGTTGCAGAAGTGTGCATATAATCATTATAATATATGTTATGCACTTCATATGTTTCCAACACATCGTCCAGCATATTGATATGATCGCTGTCGGGATGCGTCGCAATCATATATTCTAAATCGTCTAATCCTGTGGCGTCAAGCGCGGCAAGATAAGAAGATATCCGCGTTGCGCCCGCATTTGTTCCGCTGCCCGCGTCAATCAAAAAATCCGTACCGCAAGGAAATCGGAGCAAAACACTATCCCCTTGCCCTACATCTATAAAATAAATCCGCAATGCGTGTTCCGCATCGATATAATCGGGTATCTCAGACACAACGGGAGTTTCGTCGAATATTCCTTTCAAAAAAGAGAACTTTCCGGGTGATAAATATTCTACATAGAACAATACTATAACAACAAAAATGATAAAAAGAAGAATCACTATCGACAATCGCAACAGTTTTTTATTTTTACGAGTTTTTGTCTTTCCCATAACCGTACCTTTTAGAAGCAACTATTTCTATGGTACCACTTAAAAAGCGATTTGTAAATAAACGGAGCTTTTATTTGACTTGACAAGAGGCATTTTGTTATGATACTCCCATGCTGATCGAGATAAAAGAAGCGGGATTTGCCTACGGCGACGCAACGGTACTGCAAAATGTCAACTTCACCATTCACGAAAGTGACAGGGTTGGTTTGATAGGTCCTAACGGCGCAGGCAAAACCACTCTTCTGAAACTAATAAATAAAGAATTAGAGCCTACCGAGGGCGAAATACGGATGAAGTCTAGCCTTGTCTGTGGATATCTAAAACAAAACGAGGGTCTGGACAGTTGCTGTACCGTTTATGCCGAAATGCAAAGCGTGTTTGAGAAGACGCTTGCCGCCGTCAAAAAACAGGAAGAACTGTCGCATCTTATCGCCGCGGCAGACCACAATTCAATAGAATATAAACGCCTCACTTCCGAATACGACCAAAACGCCTCTTATATTGCGGCAAAAGACGGCTATCATATCGATACCAAAATCAAAACCGTATTAAACGGTATGGGGTTTGCAAGCCGCTATCATCAAACGGTATCCACCATGAGCGGAGGCGAAAAAACAAGGCTTGCGATAGCAAAATTGCTGTTAGAGTCGCCCGAGTTGCTTATCTTAGACGAGCCTACCAACCATTTGGACTTTCAAACGCTCGGGTGGCTAGAAAACTACCTCCATGATTACAAGGGCGCAATCCTTACCGTATCGCATGACCGATACTTTCTGGACCGCATGGTCGGCAAGATTTGGGAGATAGAAGACGCAACCGTCAGTTGCTACCACGGCAATTATTCCGCCTACAAAGTGCAAAAGAGTGAGCAAACCGCCTACCGCCTGAAAGAATACGAAAAACAGCAAGTAAAAATCGCGTCTATGGAAGACTATATCGCGCGCAATATGTGCAGAGCAACAACGGCAAACAGCGCAAAAAGCCGTGTGCACCAATTAGAGAACCTTGAAAGACTGCAAAAACCCCGTACAAAAGTCAAAACACCCGTGTTCCGTTTCGAGTATGATTACGAAAGCAACAAAAATGTGCTGTCTGTAAGCAACTATCCTCTTGAAATTGATGGCAAAACCCTTGTATCCTGCGCAAACTTCGAGATAAAAAAAGGCGAAAGAGTGGCGATACTAGGGGCAAACGGCACGGGGAAATCCACCTTGATGCGGGCGCTTGCGCAATCGGACAACCCGTGTATTAAGTTCGGCAAAGATGTGAAAGCGGGATATTATGACCAAGAAAATTTAAATTTAAATTTTCAAAATACCGTTTTGGAAGAGTTGTGGGGCAGACACCACAGAGAAAGTCAAACTGCTATCCGCTCTATTTTGGGAGGCTTACTGTTGGGCGCCGACGATATTGAAAAACCCGTAAGCGTATTAAGCGGAGGCGAACGCGCAAAACTGGGGCTTGCCGTCATCATGGCGGACCGCTGCAATACCCTTCTTTTAGACGAGCCGACCAATCACTTAGACTTAATTACCCGCGAAGCGTTGGAAGACGCGTTGCGCAAGTTTGGAGGAACCCTCCTTTTTGTCTCCCACGACAGATATTTTATCAACCGTTTGGCAACCGCCGTATTAGAGATAGACAGAGAAAGACTGACACGCTACGAAGGCAATTTTGAGTGTTACGAAAACGCAAAAAAAGTCGAAACACTCAATCAATCGCAAAACGAATCAACCATGACAAAATCCTCCGCAAAAACAAGCTCTTACCGCACTGCAAAAGAACGGGCGGCAGAGGTCCAACGCAAACAACGGATTGCGGAATTGGAACGCCTCATTTCGGTATTGGAAACCGAAACGGAAACGCTCAATCAAAACATGTTGCAACCCGATATCTTGGCGGATTATCCCAAATACAAAGAAGCCGAAGCCGCTTATCAAGTCAAAAAAACAGAATTGGAAGCCTGCTATCAAGAATGGGTTTCTCTTTTAGAAGAATAGCAAATGCAAACCAAAAGGGTCTGTCTCAAACAAGACAGACCCTTTTGTTATGGTTTATTATAAATTGGGCAGCTTAATTTACTTACCAGTATATTTTTTAATCATTTTTTCAATTTTTTTGCTCTCAATCGTAACAATGTCGGAGTCGTCTATGAGATCCGCTTTTACACTTTTGTCGGTAAAATCGTTATAGGCGCGGGTCTTGAGGTCTTCAAGCAGGTTTTTGTGGATGGTATCATAAAGCTTGTCACCGTCGATGTTGATAGCACGGTCGAGATAGGCGCGCACGGCTTCATCCGATTGGGTAAGGGTTTCAAGCCCTTCCGAGCCGAACGGTTTCATGCTGATCATGACAATATGCGCGCCGAAAGAGGTCATCTTATAGCCGAGTTTGCCGTCTGCGGTA
>JAQVTZ010000165.1 GCA_028699795.1 Clostridia bacterium
CATTTTCAAAAAAGCCTGTGTGATTCTGTCTATGCTTATCCCTAACGCGCGACAAGCGGAAATTGCCGCAAGGCTGTTATATACATTAAATTCTCCGATAAATTTCGTTTTGATTTCAAGAATATCGTCTTCGCAATTCACGACAAAAGCGGTACCGTTGACACGGTGTACAATATCGATTGCAAAAGTGTCGCAAGGGTTTTTTAAGCCATAAGTTTTTTGCGGAAGTTCGATACTTCCATACATCTTTAATCCCAAATCGTCATCCATATTGATTACCGCAAGTTTTGCGTTTTTTTTCTCAAAATAAGAATATTTCGTAGCGGCGTACTTTTCCATGGTACCAAAAAAGTCCAAATGGTCTTGCGAAAGATTGGTATACACCGCAACTTCGGCCAATACACCGTAGGTTTTGCTATAATGCACAGCGTGTGCGCTCACTTCCATTACGACATATTCGCAACCGGCATCCAATGCCTCACGAAACAGTCTGTGCAAATCGATGGGGTCTGGCGTTGTGAGATTGCACGGTAATTCTCTATCGATTATTTTCGCCCCCAAAGTACCGAATACCGCTGTTTTTTTGCCTGCAAACTGCAAGATATTGCCTATCATATTGGCGGTTGTTGTCTTACCGTTTGTTCCAAGTACGGTAATGATTTTTAGTTTTTTATGTGGATTATCATAAAAATTGGC
This sequence comes from Clostridia bacterium, assembly GCA_028699795.1. Classification (GTDB taxonomy): domain Bacteria; phylum Bacillota; class Clostridia; order Christensenellales; family DTU072; genus Firm-09. The sequence continues at coordinate 697 of JAQVTZ010000165.1, forward strand.
AGCAATTGCGCCGACTGCCGCCCTGATATTCTGCACTACCAAATGAGCCACTCCGTCGGGTTGGGGGCACTCTGTAACTACGGCAACGGCTCCATGTGCCAAGGCATCGTTGACATAATTGTTGCCATCGTTTTTATCCCCTCTCATTGCGATAAACAGGCTACCTTTTTTGCAATCTTCCGAGTGCGCGCAAACATTTTCTATTTCTGTATTTAATGGGATGTTTGCATCTTTATATTTCACCCCTGCCAATAACTCTTTCAGTTTCACAACAATCCCTCCTATTATTTCCGACCAGTCGAAAAATGACAGCATTTTTGCTTGATAGCGCCATTTTTGTCGGACTCAATCGGTATCGCTATCGCTCTAGAATTATATTAAAGCGGTGTCGCTTCGTTCTAGAATATAATTTTTCCATATTTGTAATTTGTACATTGTTATTATTTCCGACCAGTCGAAAAATGGCGGCATTTTTGCTTGATAGCGCCATTTTTGTCGGACTCAATCGGTATCGCTATCGCTCTAGAATTATATTAAAGCGGTGTCGCTTCGTTCTAGAATATAATTTTTCCATATTTGTAATTTGTACATTGTAATTTATTCAATACTTACCACCGCCACGCTGTTTCTTGTCACATACACTCCCGCGCCGGGGGTTTGACTTTTTACGGTACCCTCTTCTCCGTCAATTTCCAAATACATTCTTAGCTTTTTAAGAGTGTTTTCGGCTCCGTAAGCTGTCATTCCGATTAGGTTGGGCATGATAAAGGTTTCTTCCGGCTCTTTCTCTACGGCGGGAGCAATGTTTTTATAAGAGAATATACCCTCAAACACTTCTCCCACATAAGGCGCGGCAACAATGCTTCCGTAATACAGTCCAACAGGCTCGTCCACGACCATAAGCACAATGTATTCGGGGTCGTTTGCAGGCGCGAAACCTATAAAAGTGGAGGTATACTTGCCGCGCGCGATAACGCCGTTTAAATATTTTTGCGCCGTGCCCGTCTTACCGCCGATACGGTAACCGTCCACACTTGCGTTGCGCCCGCTGCCGTCTGTTACAACTCGTTCCAACACATCGCGCATGGTAACCGATGTCGCTTCGCTTATGACACCTTTTTGTATGATAGGCTCGTTTTTGAATGTTATCTCTCCTTGCATATCCACAATCCTATTCAAAAGATAAGGCGTGACGAGATTGCCTCCGTTAACAGCCGCGGCGGCGCCTCTCAACAAACCGATGGGCGTTACTGCGATTGCTTGACCGAATCCGATACGGGCAAGGTCGACGGGTTTGACATCCGCAAGGGGTATGGTAAGACCTTTCCCTTCTCCGCTCATATCGATTCCCGTTTTTTTCTGCAAGCCAAACTTCCCAATGTATTCATAAAACCGTTCGGCGCCTACCTTTAACGCGGTATCCATAAACAAGCAGTTGCACGAGTTTTGTACGCCTTCATAGAAGTTCAAACTACCGTGCCCTATGGTTTTCCAACACCGTATTCTTTGACCGTCCACCATACGGTAGCCGGGACAATAACAAGTCGTTTCGGTCGAAATTGCCCCTGTTTCCAGCCCGATTGCCGCCGTAATTACCTTAAAAGTCGAACCCGGCTCGAACACATTGCACACAATGGCGGACTTTGAATTCGCGAACAGTTCCGCCACATTGTCACGCGGCACATTGTTTAAGTCGAATGACGGCGCTTGCGCCATTGCATAGATTTCACCTGTTTTCGCATTCATCACCAAACAACTTGCGCCCAAAGCGTTATGCTTTACCATTGCGGTGGAAACCGCCCGTTCGGCAAAAGACTGAATATAGTAATCCAATGTAAGATAGATGCTGCTGCCTTTTTTGCCTGGGATATAGCGCGTTGCGCCGTTATTCAATTCGCGTCCAACAAGGTCGGTTTCGGTGAGCAAATACCCGTTTGTTCCTGCAAGGTACTTGTCATAATACGCTTCCACGCCCGTTTGTCCTTGCGCGTCCAAATTGGTGAAACCCAATATTTGCGTCATAAAATCGCCGTAAGGGTAAGCGCGGGAAACTGTTTGAGAATAATAAATGCCCGTTATCTCGGAATTGTACAACGAAAGCATTTTATCTTTCGTCACCTTTTTGGCTATCGTGATTTCGGATATTCTGGAGTAGAGTTTTTTATAGGTTTCTTCCCTATCCAAATCTAATACCGCGGACAATCTATCCGCCGTATGCGATTTATCGACAATCGAAGTCGGCCGCGCATAGACCGTGTAAGTCGTATCGCTGTCTGCCAGAAGCACGCCGTTACAATCGTATATCTCACCCCGTTCGCCCTGCAAAGGGACATCTCTCATCCATTGCCCCAGAGCCTTGGCCTGCAAATCCGACGAAGTGAGTACCTCGATATAAATTAGTTTCCCAATTAGGGCGACAAACAAAAAGGTCACCAGCAATATTACCGCCAGTAACCTTTTCCTTTGTTGATAATGTGTGAAATAATGAATAACTGATCTCCTACCCGTTGCTTAGTCCGTCCAACAGAGCATCGAACCAATTGGATGTTTCGCTGTCAAGTTCGACGGGTACATCCATGGGAGCAATCTCTCCCTTTGCGTTGTCGCCGATTGCGCTCGCATCCACCGTGTGCGGCTCGGTAACACTGTTTACGGCTAATATAATAGATGCAACAAGTGCCACGACAAGAACATAAACCGCTACAAAAATTTTTCCGTTTTTAGAAAGTTTTTTTGTGCCATGTTTGACAGGCTCTGCCGCAGAGGGTGCATAAACCGCTTCGGGCTTTGCGCTCACTCTTTGATAAAAACTCTCTTTATCCAACAGCTTTCCGGGTTCTTTACGGTTGAGCTGCTCCAAAAGATATTTCTTGTATTCTTCATCGTTATCTGTTTGATAGGTATCCTTTATGTTATTTTCGGTTTCCCGATAAAAGATTTTTGCGAAAGCATCTGTTTCGTCCGTACTCTCTTCCGCCAATCTTTTGCGCTCCGTTTTTTCGGTAGGAGCAACCGGTTTGTAATCGCAAAGGGTTCTTTGCTGCTTCTTTTTTTCCATAAACAAATCGTAGTCTGTCAAGACTTCGCTGTCTCTGTTCTTTCTGTCGAAGACTTTGTTGCTGCCTGCTGCGGCAATGTCTCTTCTCAAAGTTACCATGGTTGTCCTCCTTTTTTCGGTGTAAATCCCTTTCTTTCTGTAAGAGTGTTTTACCTTATTTTTTTTCTATAATTCGCAGTTTTGCGCTTTCGGCCCTTTTATTCTCTTTACGCTCCGCTTCACTTGCTTCGATGGGCTTTTTGTTGATGATTTTTACTTCGCTTACCTTTCCGCATATGCATACGGGCATTTTTTTGTCGCAAACGCAATCCAGTTCCAATTGCTTAAAGCAAGTTTTTACAATTCTGTCTTCCAAAGAGTGGAAAGTTATCACACACATTCTACCGCCGCTTTTCAGCCGTCTTGTCATGCCC
>JAQVTZ010000022.1 GCA_028699795.1 Clostridia bacterium
TGATAACATGGGATAAAAACATAATTTTGGGTAATGGGTGTTGTTTCGAAGTCAAAAATTTCGTCTTGCCCTTCTTCTTTCCATCCAAGAAAGACTTCGCCTTCTCGTACGGGCGCCTCGGGCGGCTCGGCAAGGTACCCGCCTTGCTGGACGGCAATTGTTAGATTATCTTCTTCCAGTACAAATACGGCGTTGTAAGATAGGACTTCTTGTACAATTAAATCTTCAATTCCGCTTATCGTCATTCCTTTGGACAACGAAAAAAAATGAACACGGTCACGGCTGTATTCGTAAGATTTACCTACTTGCGGGAAAAAAATTATTGATTCAATTTCGGGAAAAAAATAAGGATTTTCAATAGTAATAGGAGATTGCCAAAACCACTCATGATCAACGCGATGCCCGTAACAATCATAAGCGTATATCTCTCCGCAAAAATCTTGTATATCTAGGTAACTTGCCGCCATTGCGGGCGTTTGGGCACCGCAAGTGAACAACATAGTAAACAGTAAAAGCGAAAACATCAAACAGCCAAAAAGCAATCGTGTTACAGCTTTTTTCATCCTTTGAAACCCCCTATCAATTAGGTATTGTATCGGAAATGCGCCACAAAGAAGCCGTAAAAACGCAAAAAACAAGGCAAGAATATTGTCATAATTATAGAGCAATTCGCAAAAAATGTCAATTTTTGTTAAAAAATTTTTATTATTTTCTATCGTTAGAACCAGAAAAGAGGGAATGGCGTCCCAATGCTGTAGGTGTAAATTCTTTTATATTGACAAGGCATGCAGATATGCTATACTTAAAGCATAAAAAAGGAGGGCTAATCGTATGAAAAGAGTAAAAATAACTGTCATCATTCTTTTACTTGCCGCGATTACAACAGTTTTCCTTACAGGCTGCAATATCGATATGGAAGAATTGGGAGACAGAATTCAAGATGCCGTTAATAACGCCCATGAGTATTCCGAAGATGGCTTTGACGAAATCAATACTTACCTCGGTACCATAAATACTTATAAAGAGTGGGAGATCCGCGTTTACGAAGAAAGTACCTCCCAAGAGTTCACGCTGAAGTATTATGCGGACAAGACCGACGGGGTAAAAGAAAAATATGTGTTGGGGTCTGACGAGATGACCATGGCGTATCTGAAGCATGAAAACGGCGCGGCATCAACAGAGTTCTTTATTAACGAAACCACAAAGAAAGCGTATATGGATACTACGCCCGAAGAAGCAACGAATGCCGAAGGCGAAGGCGGAGCAGATTTCATATTCTTAATCCAAATGATAGATTATTGCTTGGTAGACCTTGACGGTTGGAACTTTGTACAAAAGAGAGATGACCGTTCGATTACTTACCAAGAGATTACTTACGATACGGTAGAATACGAGTACAGCAAAACGCCCGAAGAAAGCACCGCCGAAAAACTGGTTGTCAACTATAAAACCATTCTTGTCCCCCTATTGCTCCGAATCAGCTACGGTTTCTTTGTCGCAGAAGAAACCGAGCCCATAAAAGCCTATGACATCTATGTCACCTTTGAAACAGAAGAAGTCACACTCGATAATTTCGCTTTCCCGACCACCGAAGAGGGCTATCAATTGCTCTAAAGAATTTGATTAAAATAGTTCTTAAGTAGGAAAGACGGCAAATTTGCCGTCTTTCCTCGCCTCATCGCGCTTTTGCTTATTACTTTAGTGCTAAAGCGTGCAAACGGTTACACCGTTTGACGGCTCGGACTCGCCTCATCACGCTTTTAACTATTATAATTTTTATCAATCCATATTTGTAATTTGTACATTGTAATTTGTAATTTTTCTCCATACTCCACACTAAATAAACAAGCTCATATCCGATTCTTCGGCGTTTGCAAGCATCCTTGCGGCGCCCGCTATTTCGATGCCGTCTATAAGTTCTTCGCGGCGGATGCCCATGACATCCATGCTCATCGAGCAGGCAAGCAGTTTGATACCGTTTTCTTGCGCGAGTTTCATAAGGTCTTCCAGACTGTCCACATTTTTCTTTTTCATGATACCGCGAATCATTTTGGAGCCCATGCCGCCCATATTCATTTTAGAAAGGCCGAGCTTGTAACTTCCTCGGGGCATCATGCGGCTAAACATTCTTTCGATAAGCGACTTTTTAACCTTAACCTTTTCGGGTTTCCGTAAAATATTGAGCCCCCAGAAAGTAAAGAATATTTCGACGCGTCTTCCCATGGCGGCGGCGGCATTTGCCATAATAAACGAAGCAATCGCCTTGTCCAAGTCTCCCGAGAACACGATAAAGTTTTTGTTATTGCCTTGCGACACACTTTGGGTATCGCGAGACTCTGCTTTGGCAACCTTTTTTATTTTGGCAACGGTAACGCCTTTCGATTCGCTCATACCCAAAAAGCGATTGCCCGTCCTGCGGCAAAAACCCTCGACATCGCCTGCAAAAGCGGGGTCAGTGGTCGCAATCTCTATGGTGTCGCCCGTGTGCACATTTTTGAGCGCCGCGGCAAGCTTAACAACAGGGCCGGGGCACTGCAACCCGCAAGCATCCACTTTGATGACATTGTCGCTTTCCACATGCGTTTCGGGATCGACCACCGTTTGGGTTTCGGTGTCTATTTCGATGTCGAACGGCGTAAGCGTCTTGCGGAAAATGGAGTTGTATAACCTGTAACCGCCGCTTAAATTATAGGCGTCAAAGCCGTTTTGCATAAGAATTCTTGCTGCGATATAGCCGCGCAACCCGATTTGGCAAGTGATATAGACGGGTTTAGTCTTGTCTAATTCGTGAAGTCTGTCTCTAAGTTCGTCCAAGGGGATATTGATAAATCCCTCGATATGCCCGTTTTCGTATTCGGATATCGTGCGCGTGTCTAAAAGAGTGATATCTGTTCTTGCAAATAAGGCGTCTACCTCGTGCCAATGGAAAATTTTGACTCTGTTTTCCAAAATATTCTCTATCACATACCCTGCCATATTAACGGGGTCTTTGGCGGAAGAATAGGGCGGCGCGTAGCAAAGCTCGAGTTCGGTAAGGTCGCGCGCGGTCATGCCCGCCCTGATTGCGGTGGCAAACACATCGGCTCGTTTATCCGTACCGTCGTAGCCTACGAGCTGCGCGCCCCATATTTTCCCGCTTTTTTTCTCGAAAATAGTCTTTATGGACATATTGACCGCGCCGGGATAGTAACTGGCATGGTTTGCGGAATAGGTAAACGATTTTTCATAGTCAAGACCCAGCTTTTTTGCGGTCTTTTCGTTGATTCCCGTGGAAGCGACCGTCAAATCAAATACCTTTAAAATCGAACTGCCTTGCGTTCCTTTGTATTCGGAGGAGATGCCGCAAAGGTTATCCGCTGCAATGCGCCCCTGCCTGTTGGCGGGACCTGCAAGCGGCACCATGACGGGTTGCCTCGTGACAAAATCGGTTATCTCGACCGCATCGCCAACCGCGTATATGTCGGGGTCGGAGGTTTGCATATGCTTGTCTACCTTAATACCGCCTCTTGCGTTGCACTCGAGGCCGCATTCTTTTGCAAGCGCGCTGTCTGGCTTGACCCCTATCGCAAGCACCACAAAGTCCGCATCATAAAGATTGCCGCCCGCGGTAACTTCCAGGCCCTCGCCTTTTTTAACAATCTTTTGAAGGCCTGCGCCCAAAAGCAGGCGTACGCCTTTCGCCCTCATGTGGTTTGCAACATCCGCCGCCATGTCGTAATCGATGGGCGGAATCAGCTGGTCGGAAAGTTCGGCAAGCGTCACTTCTACGCCTGTCGCAACCAAGTTTTCGGCAATTTCGACGCCGATAAAACCGCCGCCTATCACAAAAGCTTTTTTGGGGTTGTTCTTCTCAATATATTCTTTGATACGATAGGTGTCGGGTATGTTACGCAGGGTAAACACTTTGTCCAAATTGACGCCATCGACAGGCGGCCTGACGGGTTCGGCACCCGGAGACAAAAGCAGCTTGTCGTAGCTTTCGTCGTAGGTTTTGCCTGTACGGACATCCCGAACGGTGACCGTTTTTTGGTTGCGGTTGATGCGAACAGCTTCGGAAAAAATGCGGATATCGGTATTAAACTTGGCCGAAAAACTTTCGGGGGTCATGACGGTCAGTCTTTCTTTGTCGGTGATTTCTCCCCCGATATAGTAGGGTAATCCGCAGTTTGCAAAACTGATGTATCCACCGCGTTCCAATAAGATAATTTCAGCTTTTTCGTCTAATCTGCGCAGCCTTGCCGCCGTAGACGCGCCGCCCGCAACGCCGCCTATAATCAATATTTTCATAAATGTACCTCCAATATAATATATCTTTTGATGTTTTGTGTTGGTTTTCGTATTTGCGTATTTATTTTCAAGGAACCACTTTATAGATACTTCGGGCAAAGCTTGATGAATCTTTTGGCCAAAGTGTAGCACTTTTTAAAATCGTGATTATGAAGTGATTCATTAACATTATTATATAGAAAAATATGAGATTTAGTAAGTGACTTAATCACGCAAGCGAAAGCTTTGTCGTTTTCCCCTTTCCAGCAAGGTATTATTTGTTGCGAAACGCCCGCTTCTTATGCTATAATTCTATCTATTAAGGAAAGACTTTATCATCGGTATTATAGCGCAAGGCAAGGCCTGCACTCGCCCAACGACTTCCGCGCCAAGGGCGGGGATCTACCTTATTGATAGCTTTACAAAAATGCTTTGGAGGCAATTATGGTAAGACATATCGTACTTTTTAAATTAAAAGACCCCTCGCAAAAGAATTTGTCGCAAACCAAGCAGATTCTTCTATCGATGCAAGGCAAAGTGCCCCAACTTCGCGGGATTGAAGTCGGGTGTGACTTTTTGCACTCCGAACGCTCTTACGACATCGGTCTTACCGTCACGGTAGACAACCAAAAAGCGTTGGACGACTACCAAAACGACTCTTACCATTGCGATGTCGTCAAAAAGCATATGCACGCGGTGCGCGAAAGCAGCATTGCCATCGATTATATTATATAAAGGATGTTAAAATGGAAAAATTTTATCCTCTCGAAATCAAGGGATATAAGGTAGAACTTCCCATCCTCGCGATAGACAACGGGCTCAACATCGCTTTTTTTAATCTGCACGGCGCGCAAGAGCTTACCGAACATTGCGCAAAACACATTGCAGAACTCGTGCGGGGATGCGATGTCGTCATTACTGCTGAAAGCAAAGGGCTTCAGCTTGCGCATTGCGTCGCGCGCAACCTCGGCCAAACATTCTACGCCGTGGCGCGCAAAAGCCTCAAGCTATATATGCAAGACGGTATCTCGGTCACCGTTAAATCTATTACCACGCGCAATGTGCAAACGCTTTATTTGTCGCAGCACGATGCCGAACTTCTTAGAGGCAAAAAGGTTGCCGTGGTAGATGATGTGATTTCGACGGGAGGCAGCCTGCAAGGGTTGGAGGCTCTCATCGAAAAGGCGGGTGGCACCGTGTATGCCAAAGCCTTTGTGCTTGCCGAAGGTGAGGCGTCAAAAAGAAAAGATGTCTTGTTTCTCAATACCATCCCGCTACTGTAACCCTTACAGCCGCGAAGGAGGCGGCAAACTATGGCAATAACGGTATGCGCCCTCGGAAGCGGCAGCAAGGGAAACTCCGTGCTGGTCTCCAACGGCGAACACAACATTTTAATCGATTGCGGCTTCGGAATCAGAGAACTGTCCGCACGGCTGATGTCGCAAGGCGCGACGCTTGCCGGGTTAGACGGAATTTTGATTACCCACGAGCATACCGACCATGTAAAAGCAATGAAATCGGCGGGAGACAAACACCATGTACCCGTTTACCTGCACGAGCGTACTTGCCGCGCGTTGGGCGCCGCCGCGCCCGATAATACCTTTGTCTTTTCCACTTTAAACGGATTTATGCTGGGCGGTTTCGAAATACGCCCTTTCCCCACTCCTCACGATGCCGTCTATCCTGTGGGATACTCGATTAGTGACGGCGAATCTCGGTTTGTGTATGCCACCGATTTGGGCTTTGTCAGCGCCGAAGTTCTTGCCGCCGCGCGCAAAGCGGATATCGTCATGCTGGAGTCCAATTACGACCGCGACATGCTTGTCCGTGGCGCATATCCTTATTTTCTTAAACAGCGTATCCTGTCCGACCACGGGCACTTATGCAACACCGATTGCGCCGAGGCGATAAGGAAAATAGCAGATTGGGGTACCAGAAACTTTATTTTAGGACACATTAGTCAAGAAAACAACCTCAAGGAGCTTGTCTACCGCACGACGCTCGAAACGCTCGAGAAAGACGGCGGGCGCCTGCATAAAGACTTCGAGTTGTCTGTCGCGACACAAGACGCCCCTTGCGAGACTCTGTTATGCAATACGGCAAGTTAAGCGCGGACAGCGCGCCCAAAGTCTATCTTGCGGCGGTGCTTTTGGGGGTATTCTTTTCAATTCCGCTTCTGTTTGTCGAGGGCGAAGCCTCCGTTTTTTTGGGGTATGCGCTGCCTCAACTCTGTTATCTTGCGGCCATTTTCGGCTTTTTGAAATTGAATAAAATCCAACCTTCTCTTGCGATTCCCGTTCGCAAAAAACTCCATCCCGTTGCGCTGCTTCTTTGTTTTGCGGTAACGGCGGGGCTGTTTGCCCAAAACCTTCTGCCCGCGGTAAGTTTTCAATGGCTGCTACAAGCGATGGGCGTAAATGCAACAGTCGTTCTTCCGGATTTCACAAAGCCTGCTACCCTTATTCTCGGGGTATTCATTATTTGTATTTTACCTGCGATGGGGGAAGAAATGATGTTTCGCGGCGTCGCGTTGCACTCTTTACGCCCCAAAGGGCAAGTGACCGCTGTGCTTTTGTCTGCCGCGCTGTTCAGTTTGTCCCACGGCAACCCCGCCCAACTGGTGCACCAATTTTTCTTAGGGGTCGTGCTTGCATATTTGACTTTGCAAACGGGAACTATTCTTTATGCGATGGTTATTCATTTTACCAACAATCTGCTAGCTATCGTTCTGCCGCTGCTACTTCCCGCTTTTGACGGTCTTGCCGTTTGCACCCCGACAAACGCGCTTATCTTAGCGGCAATATGTATAGTGGGGATTTGCGTGCTTTATCCCTCGCTTTCTCTTCTAACGAAAAAAGTGGGCGGAAAACAGGGCTTTTTCGGCTTTTTTAAGAAAAACGCGCGCGAAGCGTGCTATAATATCGATGACGAAACTGAGATGAATCCAGCGGCAAACAACCGTTCCTCCGAAAGGATTTGGTTGGTCGCATTATTCATCTTTATGGTGATTCAGCTTGCCGTAAACACATTGCTTACGGCAATCCCCACGCTGGGGCAACTGCTCCCCTGACCCTATCGAAAGGAGAAATTATGACAAAAACATTCAAGTTGGGCGCAATATTTTTAATTACCGTCGTCAATTTGCAAGTATTCCGTCTTATCTTCAATTTCATCAATTTACCCGACAATATTGCGGGATGGCTGTTCAGTTTTTTGTTTCAAGGTCTCAGTCTAGGGCTTGTCCCTTATCTTTTATATAGGGCATGGATTGGCAAAAACAACCGTGACTTCTTAAACGACTTCAAACTTTCCCCCAAAATCAGCCCCTATTCCTATCTTATCGCAATTGCAATCGGCTTTTTGGTGTTCTATATCAATATCGGCGCTTCTTCCGTTTGGTACCTCGTTCTTAAAATTTTCGGATATACCCATACCACGAGTGTTGGGACAATATTCAGTTCTCCCGAAGTACTGGTGTTCGAACTGCTTGCCACCGCCGTCATGCCCGCTATCTTTGAAGAGCTTGTGGACCGCGGCTTGCTGCTTTCGGTATTCTCCCACGAAAAAAACGACAAAAAGGTTATTTTAATCATCGGTTTTTTCTTCGGTTTTTTGCATCAGAATATCGCCCAGTTCGGCCCGACGGTGTTCGGCGGAATCGTCATGGCGTACATGGCGGTCAAGTGCCGCAATATCGTACCGGGAATGATTGTTCATTTCATGAACAACGCCATTTTGACCCTGATAAGTTACAGCAGTCAAACGGGGGGCGGTTTGGGCAGGCTCTACGAAAGCTTCGGCGCATTCTACAGCTCCAGCTTTTTGCTGACGCTCGCAACTTGGGCCGCGGCGATTTGGCTACTGGTCGCGCTGCTGCACACCTTCGAAAAAATCAACCGCAAGTATCGTGAAAAATCCGACCCTCTTCCTGTCGAAGAGATCCCCCAAAAACCCGCTTTCGTTTCGCCCTCGGCAAACAACCGTGTCACTTGGTCGGACGATTATTTTTATAAAATTTACGGCGCGCCCCGCAATGTCGAACCAAAACCCGCTTTTGTTTCGATTGAACCCTCACAAGAAAGCGTTCCCGCTAGAAAGACGATCGCCCGTTGGTGGGAATACGGCCTTGTCTATTGCGCTTTCTTAAGCGCGGCGCTGGTGACCTTGTTTACTTTCCTTTGGGGAATTTTGCGGTGATCAAATTGCATATTTGCGCCGTCGGCAAACTAAAAGAAGCGTTTTGGCGGGACGCGGTGGAAGAATACCGCAAGCGAATACGAAAATACGGCTCCTTGACCGTTACCGAAGTGGGCGAAGCGCCCGACAACGGCCCTTCCCATGCGAATGCTCAAAAGAGCGCGGAAGCCGAACAAATCCTTAAAAAGTGTAAGGGGTACACCGTGCTTTTAGACCTCGCGGGCAAATCCTTGACGAGCGAAGAGTTCGCGGAAATACTTCAGGACAAAAGCGTCAACGGCGTTTCGGAATTCACCTTTATTATAGGCGGCTCCCGCGGCGTAAGCGAAACGGTGCGCAACAGCGCAGACCTCGTTGTCTCTTTCGGCCGCGTCACTTATCCTCACCAGCTGATGCGCGTAATTTTGGCAGAACAGCTCTACCGCGCATTGACCATCCTTCACCATACGGGCTATCACAAATAATCCTATTTAGCAATATATTGGTGTATGCAAAGTTATAAGGATTATTTGGATTGTTGTTATCAGTGCGGCGCCTTTCTCGCTACCGTGGGATACACGGTGAAAGGGCGCGAAATCAAAATGCTTACCAAAGGAATCGGCGAAGCGAAAACGCTTATCGTAGGAGGCGTACACGCCAGGGAGCACATCACTTGCGACCTTTTGCTCGCGCTTACGGCGGCGTATGAGGGCCGCAACGCCATCGATGTCATCCCCGCCCTCAATCTCGACGGCATTCTGCTCACCAAGCTCGGCCTCAACGGCATCCCGCTCACGCTGCGCGAACGCAACCTTTTACTTGCGGCAAACAACGGCGATACGGATTTTTCGCTCTGGAAAGCGAATATCCGCGCGGTAGACATCAACAATAATTTTGATGCGGGTTGGGGAGAGGGCAAAGGGAATGTGTTCGCTCCCGCGCCGCACGGCTATGTCGGCACGCATCCCCACAGCGAGCCCGAAACCGTTGCCGCCGTCAAGCTGATGGACAGTCGCAAATATTCGCTGGTCATCGCCTATCACAGCAAGGGCGAAGAGGTATATTGGGGCTTCCGCAACAAAAAACCGTACAAAAAAGAGGCTACCCGTATCGCCGATGCGTTGGGCTATCCGCTTAAAGAGACACCCGAGTCCGCGGGAGGACTCAAGGATTATTGGATTCAAAAAACGGGCAGACTGGGGCTTACCGTGGAAGTAGGCGAAGACCGCTTCCCCCACCCGTACCCTGTCTCAGAACTCCCCAACTTGGTCGCCCGTCACAAAGACATCTTCCGCTTGTCAGGAGAAATTGCAACCGAATTATGGAACAAAGATTTATGAAAGCCGCCATACAAGAAGCACATAAGGCCGCCGCCGAAGACGAAGTTCCCGTAGGCGCGGTAATCGTATTGGACGGCAAAATTCTCTGCCGCGCCCACAACAAAAAGGAAGCCAAAAACAACGCCACCGCCCACGCCGAAATAGAGGCCATCACCAAAGCGTCCAAAAAACAAAACAATTGGTATCTCGAAAACTGCGAGCTTTATGTGACGCTGGAGCCCTGCGCGATGTGCGCGGGAGCAATCATAAATAGCCGAATTGGCAAACTTTACTTTGGTGCTTGGGACCCCAAATACGGCTGTTGCGGCTCTATTTACAATCTGCCGCAAGACAAAAGATTCAACCACAACACCGAAGTTACAGGCGGCATTCTGCAAGAAGAATGCGCGGCGCTGCTTCGCGCCTACTTCAAGACAAAGCGAAAACAACCCACTGCGGAGGACAACTAGATGCTACTTCTCATCGGTCTCGGCAATCCCTCTGCCGAATACGAAAACACTTTTCATAACATGGGTTTTATGGCGATAGACACCCTTGCTGCCGCGCTCAACAAAAAAATTAAAAAATCCGAGTGCTCGGCCCTTACCGCAACCTTTTCGGTCAAAGGAGAAAAGGTGGTGCTTGCCAAGCCTCTCACTTACATGAATTTAAGCGGACAGTCTGCCAAAAGCCTTGTCGCGAAATACCGCGCGGTCCTTGACGAAATCGTCGTTATTTATGATGACTTCGACCTCCCCCGTTATACGCTTCGGGCGCGATACGAAGGCAGCGCAGGCACCCACAACGGCATGAAAAGCGTCATTGAAGAATTGGGCACAACGCAAATCAAACGAATTCGTATCGGAATCGGTCGCGAAGACGCGGAGGCAAAAGAGTTTGTGCTCAGCGACATCAAAAAAGAAGATGCTTCCGAATTTCAAAACACCTTTTCTCATCTTGCAAACCTGCTAAATACCTACATAAAATCCCGCGATTTCGACGAGCTTATCCGCGACTGCGCGCTTTATCGCAAAAAGGTGTCACAAACCGAGTCATAACTCCTTTTCATTGTTTTGGGCGTATTCGAAATTTGCTCTCTTTCCTCTTATATATAATAACGGATATTGTTCCGTTCATCTTCCCCAAACATGTTTGAATGGTAGATTGTGACATAAATATTGTTGAAATATTTGTTACGAAGTGCTAAAATAGTTGCAAAGATGCATTTATCTTCATAAAAATACTAGAATTTTCCATATTATAAGCAGAAATATAAAAATTTCATTTGCGGAGAAATGCGATTATGCCGTCCAATGTAGTACATTGTTATTTTGCCCAAAGAGTATACGACTCTTTTACGCCCGAATTAAAAGCGGTTGCGGACAAAGACAAGCAAGCCTATCTTGTGGGAGCGCAGGGGCCCGACTTGCTTTTTTATATGCGCTTCGAAAAACCTCCTCTCAATAAATTAGGCGAAATGCTGCACCGCTCGTTCGATACGGCAAATCTTATGCGCAAATCCGCCCTGTACGCCAAACAACACGACTCCGAACCGATTACGGCTTTTCTTTTGGGACAACTTTGCCATTATGCGCTGGACTCCGAACTTCACTCTTATATTTATCACAGAGAAAAAGATCTCCCCGCGCACTATCCCGCATCCGCCGCAAAATATATCCATGTCGTGTTCGAAAGCGGGCTGGACTATCTTTGTATCAGAGATTACCTTAAAGGCAACACCAAATTTTACAAAAGCTATAAAAATTTAAATATTTCGACCCCCTCACGGAACGCAATCGGACAATATTATTCCTCTTTGGTCGCACCCGAATTCGGCATGGAATTGCCAGTGGAAACCGCCGCGCGTTCCGTTAAACTGATGCGTCTTTACTGCCGCATTTTGGATGACGCCACGGGCATTAAATATGGTATCGTAAGAGGGCTGGAATGTTTGCTGAGAGCGCCCCGTACCGTGTCCGCTTTCATCCGTCCCCGCAAAGAGCGCGTAGCAGAAGACTGGCTCAACAAAAAACGCACCCCTTATCCAAAATACCGCAACCGCATCGAAACCGCCACATCGACGGTAGAAGAAATGGCCTCTTTCGCCCATGCGAAAGCGTTATCCCTCATTACCGATTTCTATGGTTTCTTAAAAGGTGAGGGCGGCATCGACGATACTCTTTATAACAAAAATTATGCGGGCGATGCAAAAGAAGAAACCACCTGACCTTTCTATTAGACGGTCATTGGTTCTTCGTATGAGTTTTTACGGCGAAAAGAGCCGCAATTGTAAAATGTAAATTGAAATTTTACTCTATACTATGTTATAATATTATTGTTATGATAGAGATACATAAGATTTGGAAAGAGA
Source organism: Clostridia bacterium (assembly GCA_028699795.1). Lineage (GTDB taxonomy): Bacteria > Bacillota > Clostridia > Christensenellales > DTU072 > Firm-09. Next base: position 12,133 of record JAQVTZ010000022.1, read on the forward strand.
CGCTTTCGTTTCTCTCGAGTGAGATTACTGCGGTGGCGTATATGCTATGGATAGACAATCTTACGCCGCTATGCGTAAAAGACAACACGCTTATTCTTTTAGCGCCTTCTCTCCATGCCAAAATTACCATCAACAAAAACTATAAAGAGATGATTCGCAAAGCATTAGACAAGACCAAGTCTTCTCTTATCGATGCGGATATCATTATCGATGAAGAAACTTCTTATTATACCCAAGAAATCGAGGCTGCGCGCAAGGGAACTCCTCCTTCACCATCTCCCGCCAAAGTCAAACAACCTCAGTTTATCACGCGCTATATCTTCGATAATTTCGTGGTGGGCGAATCCAACAAACTAGCCTTTCATGCCGCGCAATCCGTCGCGCAAAATCCGGGTTCGGCAGAGGGGTATTTAAGTTTTAATCCGCTGTTTATCTACGGTGATGTCGGTCTCGGCAAAACACATTTATTGCACGCGATAGGCAACTATATTACAGAACATCTTCCCGACCTCAGAGTGCTTTATGTACCTACCGAAAAGCTCACCAACGATTATGTAGAGGCCATCAGCAACAACAATTCAGGCGACAAAGGCGCTCTTACTTTCCGCAGTTTCCGCGAAAAATACCGCAATGTCGATGTGCTCATGATAGACGATGTCCAGTTTCTCCAAAAAAAGACGGGTCTGCAAGATGTCGTTTTTCATATTTTTAACGAGCTTTACCAAAACGGAAAACAAATCATACTTACCAGCGACAGACCTCCCAAAGAAATCGGTACGCTAGAAGACAGACTTCGCTCCCGTTTCGAGGGCGGACTTCTTGCCGATGTCGGGGCGCCCAATCTCGAAATGCGTATTGCCATTATTCGCAAAAAAATGTTTTTAGAAAAACTTGCCGTCAACGACGATGTCGTTTACTTTTTGGCAGAACAATTCGACAGCAATATTCGGGAGTTGGAAGGCGCTCTTTCTAAAGTGATTTTGTACGCCAATCTTATCAATAAACCTTATCCCGATATCAATACCGCCAAAGAAGCCCTCAAAAATAATCAGCAAAAAAAGGTCGGCATAGACAGTTCGGATATCATCCACGCGGTTTGCTCTTACTTTCATGTCAGCAAAAGCGAAATTATCAGTAAGAAAAAAACAAAAGATATCGTCGTGGCGCGCATGACGGCTATCTTTCTGATTACCGAAATGCTTTCGTTACCGCTTGTCACAATCGGGCAACTGTTCGGCGGACGCGATCATACCACCATCATCCACTCACGCGACAAAATTCTTGCCGCTCAAAAAGAAAATAAGGAGGTTGTGAGACAGATCAAAGACATCAAAGCCATGCTTAACGGGTAGTTTGTGGAAATGTCGATAACTTTCCCCTCGTTTATCAACAAGTTATCCACGATTTCCTCCATGGTTTTTGGACGGTTTTAAAAGACTTTTTATGATTTATTCTGTTTTTTGTCTCCGTCATGGCTTTATCCACATCTCCACACCTCTTATTATTATTATAAAACCGTTTTAAAAAATGTGAATAAAGGAGTTCCTATGAAATTTTCTTGCAATCCTGATGCATTGTCCGATGCGCTCAATATAGTTTCGAAAGCAATCCCCAATAAACCGACCATTCCGATATTGGAAGGAATTAAATTAGTTGCCCAAGGAAGTACACTGATTCTTTCTGCCACAGATATGGAAATGTTTATCGAAAAGAAGATTAACGCCGATATTCTGTTAGAAGGAGAATTGGTGGTATCCGGGCGTATTTTTACCGAATTTATTCGCAAACTTTCCGATTTAGACAGCATCACAATCGAAAAATTCGCAGAAAATCTCAATATCTATTACGGCGATAACGAAACCGCTATCCAATGTCTTAACGAAGACACCTATCCCGAAATACGGCAAATCGATGACGATAGCTATTTCATGATAAAAGAAGGTGTCTTAAAGGAAACGATAGAAAGAGCAATTTTTTGTGTGGCGGTAGAAGATTCCAGACCGATACTTAAAGGATGTTTGTTAGAAATTAAAGATAATGTGCTCACCGCTGTCGCGCTGGACGGATATCGGCTTGCAGTTGCAAAATGCGGCGTAACCGAACAAAAAGGAGACATCAAAATCATAGTACCCGGCAAACACTTAAACGAAATTGCCAAAGTGCTTGGGGAGAGCGAAGAAATTTTCAAGGTCAATATCCAAAAAAATAATATCATGTTCGACCTCGGACACACCAGAATCACGGCAAGACTGATGGAAGGCGAATTTTTGCAATACGAAAAAATTATTCCCGTAACCAATCAAACGAGCATTGTTATTCATAAAGAAGAAATGGAACGCGGTCTCGGGCGCGCGTCGCTTATTGCAAGAGATATGAAAAATAATTATTCCAAACTTTCTATCAGCAATGATATGATTATAATAAAGAGTAATTCCGAAGTAGGAAACTTCAGAGAAAATGTAGCGTGCAAACAAAGCGGAAAAGATTTAGAAATCGCTTTTAACAGCCGTTTTTTGTTTGATGCCTTTAATAGAATTAAAGAAGACTATATCAAGATAGAGTTCAACGGAAGCAGCGCACCCGCGTTAATCACCCCATTAGAAGGCGAAAAATTCAAATACATCATTCTGCCCGTCAGAATGATAGGATAAATAGCAAAAAAAACAAACGATAAAGAGAGCGGAAAAGAAATGTTCCGCTTTTTTTATTACCAACAGAAAAGAAAGAAACTTAAGAAAACTGTTTCACAAAGCCCGTGGAACATCCATTATTTTTTTTCGGTAGGAAAGCAAAGAATGCAGAAAAGAAGAAAAAAGATATATTTTTGTTAAAATCTCAAAAAAATGGCATAAAAGTGATAGGTAACCACATAAAATAATAATTTATGTTCTATGTGAAACAAAAAAATGTTTCACGGGAAACACAAAAATGAGTGAAATATCATTAAAAACAAAGAGATTTCAGAGCAGTGTAATAGATATCAATCATTTTTTGGAAGTCTTGCAAGTCGATATATTCGTCTTTTTGATGAATTGTGGCGTCGGTATCGGGGAATTGAGGGCCGAAAGCAACGCCATGCGGTAAAAATCGCGCATAGGTACCTCCTCCAATGGAAATCGGCTTACTGTCCGTTTTCATCACGCTGTTATATGCTTTCAGTAATGCGCAAACAAGAGGGTCGTCTTTGGGAACATATAACGGTAAATGGAAACTGCCGCGGTCAATATCGCAAAGAGGCAAAGAGGATTTAAGAATATCGGTAATCAACCCCATTTTGTAAGAAACGGGATAGCGGATATCCAATTCAAATACGGCGAATCCGTTTTCTGCTTTTGCCGTCCCCAAATTAAGCGTTAGAGAGCCGCTCATTTTGTCGTAAAGCTTTAACCCGATACCAGAGCCGTCGAACTTGCAAAACGCATTATAAAGCGCGTTAAATTCGCCGTAGGCGGCGCCCAATGCCTCCAGTAATATAATTAGGGCGTTGATTCCTTTATTCGGCGCGCTTCCGTGACAGGATTTGCCGAAGGCGGTTAGATAGAGTTTTCCGCTTTCTTTTGAACAGTTGCAACCCCGAGCAAGAGCAATGCGTTCGACATCTTCATCATAATCTAAACAGGCTTCTGCATAATCTGGCACAACATTGGCTCTGGTGCCTGCTGAAAGGGTATAAACGCTTTTGGGAAGGGGAAACGAAAGAGTATGGTATACGATACCTTTTTCGCAATTTATCACAGGAAAATCAGCATCGGGTGAGAAACCCGCCACGGGCATTTCTTCGGTTTTTGCATAACGCTCCATGCATTTCCAGCCGCTTTCTTCGTCGCAACCCAAGATGAACCGTATTCTTTTTTTCGGGGTAAACCCTTCTTGTAACAGGCGGGCGCAGGCAAAAATACAGGCAACCATGGGGCCTTTGTCATCCATCGTTCCTCTGCCGTACAATTTACCATCGGCGATTTCGGCGCCGAAAGGAGGATGTGTCCAGCCGTTACCTACGGGAACGACATCGAGATGCCCGAGGATGCCGAACAGCTCTCCTTCGCCTACTTCGCCGTAGCCGCAATAATTTTCGAGATTAGTGGTGTGAAAACCAAGATTTTCCAAAAGATTTAGCGTATAAGCTAACGCATCGGCATTGCCTTTTCCGAAGGGCATATCGTCTACGGGCGGAGTTTCGATACTATTTATTTTGACAAGGTCGGTAAGCGCGCCCAATGCGTTTTGGAAATCGGCTTTCATAAAAACACCTCCGTTATGTTCCCAAAAAAGTAATTATAATACAGAATAAGGGGGGTT
>JAQVTZ010000166.1 GCA_028699795.1 Clostridia bacterium
GAAATTTTCGGTTTTCTGGGTCCAAATGGTGCCGGAAAGTCTACGACTATTAAATGTATGACGGGTATTTTGAGCTTTTCGGACGGTGATATCCTCATCAATGGGGCGAATATAAGGGACAATCCCATAGAAGCCAAAAAGAAAATCGGCTTTGTGCCCGACGAGCATGTGATTTATGAAGGTCTTACGGGAATGCAATATATTAACTTTATTGCTGATGTTTTCGAAGTGTCCACCGAGAGGCGAAAGACGCTTATGGACAAATACCTCCCTTTGTTCGGCATGCAAAACAAGATAAGCGAGAAAATATCAACCTATTCGCACGGCATGAAACAAAAAGTAAGTATTCTTGCTGCGCTGGTTCACGATCCGGAAGTGTTTATTCTTGACGAACCCATGACGGGATTGGACCCCCAGTCTTCCTACGAGCTGAAATCGATTATGACAGAGTTTGCCAAAGAAGGCAAGACGGTTTTTTTCAGCTCGCATGTGTTGGAAGTGGTAGAGAAAGTTTGTACCAGAGTTGCGATTATCGATAAAGGTACGCTTATGACGATTTGCGACATAAAAGAACTAAAAGAAAAGAGGAGCGATCTTTCGCTGGAAGAGTTTTTCTTGAACCTTACCCAAGGCTCTCAAAGGGAAGCATAATATGAACAAAGATTTAGCGGTATACAAGAGTTTATTGGCAACGCTGTTCAAAAACTCTTTCCGATTCGAAAAAATCAAACGAAAAGACGGACACCGAGACAACAGAGCCGCGGCAAAAGTCGGCATGGTGGTAGGCGCGATTGTTTTTGGACTTTACGCCGCGATGATGGCGGTAATGATTACATCGGCCGCCATACCAATGGGTTTGCAAGAAGAAATATTGTACACTTTGCTTGCTATGGCGCAGTTAATCGTATTGTTTTTCGGCGCGGTAGCGGTAATGGGATATTTATATTTCTCTAACGACAACAATTTACTTGCCTCTTTACCGATTAAGCCCACAATAGTATTTTCTGCCAAGTTTACCATGGCGTATCTCTCTGAGCTTGTCTTTTCGGTGGCAATTTCGATACCGATGCTCACCGCATACGGTATTACTTGTCTCGCCATGGGCGTAGGGCTGGGGTGGCACTTTTTTGTGCTTATGCCGATTGCTGTTCTAGTGTTACCCATTATACCATTGTTTTTAATTACGCTCATCTCGATGCCTCTGATGTATATTGTATCGTTTTTCCGCGGACGCTCTGTGGGCAACAGCATTGTATTGGGTATTCTGTATTTGGGCGCAATGGCGTTATATTTTTCTTTTGTGTTCGGGATGCAATCGCTTACCGTATATATAGACGATACCGCCGCGATTTCGCAAACAGGCATAAACCTGTTCCGCGGAGTTCGCAATGCAACAATATACAATTATAATCTTGTATCAGCGTTAAGCAATCGCGCTGCCTTGCTTAATTTCTTAATTTATCTCATAGGTAATTTCGCGCTTCTTGCAATTGTAGTCGTATTGTCTTCATTCTTTTACAGAAGAGCAATTGCGGTTATCGTAGAAGGAGCTGCAGGTAAGTCCAAATCGCAAAAAAAGACAGAAAAAGCCGCTACGGCCGAAAAAGCATCCGTTTACCGCAGTTTCTTTTTCAAAGAAGTGCGTACATTGGTCAATACGCCCGTTCTGTTGGTTTCGACCTTTATGAGTCTTTTGCTTCCGCCTTTGCTAATGGTATTTTTGTCATTCACCATGACACCGTCGATAGACGGTGCCGATGGCGGAATGGATGCCAGAATGTTTATGACAGGCTATGCCACCTTTATTTCGTTTATGATGATTAGCTCTACCAATATGGTGGCGACCATTGGGATTTCACGCGAAGGGAAACACTTGTATATTCTTAAAACTTTGCCGATATCGGTAAAAATGATTATTAAGTGCAAGTTGATGTTCGCAGGGATACTGACTCTAACATCAACGGTGATTATGGGTGTTACTTATCCGCTAGTTTTAGGTATCACAAACCCATTGGCTATCATCATGTTCCCCTTGGTCGTATTTACGGGCGCATTCGGCGTAAATGCGATTGCCCTTTATAGTGATCTCAAGAAACCCAATCTTAACTGGTCCAATGTAAGCGAACTGACCAAAAACAATAAAAACACACTAAAGTTTATGCTTCCCGTATTGTTGGTGGGATTCGCTTACTTAATTGTAGGCATGTTGCTTGCCTTTCAGGATATGATTTCAGGTACTTTAGAATACTTATTGTTTTTTGTGCTTGCGGCAGTGCCTGCGGCAATTATGCTTGCCATTTCTTTATCAAAGCTGTTCAAAAACCCCGAAGAGCTGTTCGCAAGGATAGGTAACTGACATGCGCAAAGCGGCTTTTGATATAGGTGATGTACGCATCGGTATTGCAACCAGCGATATGTTGGGAATTATCGCGTCAGGTTATGAAACTTATACTCGCAAAGGCGACGAAAGTGATTATCGGTATCTTGCGGACTTTTGCCGTGACAAACAAGTAGATACAATTGTGGTGGGTTTACCTATTAACATGGACGGCACCGAAGGAGAGCGTGTCCAAAAAACACGCGAGTTTGTCCATAAACTTTCGGCTTTTACCGATATCAAGACGGTATTTCAAGACGAAAGGCTGACCACGGTACAGGCCGAGCGAATTCTGATTCAAAGCGGTGTGCGGCGCGACAAGCGCAAACAAGTTATCGATAAAGTTGCTGCAACCATCATATTGCAGAGCTTTTTGGACAAATACTAATATGTATATCATAAAGGAGATATAAAAATATGGACGACAAAAAAAAGAACGGCTGCTGTTGCGGTCACGAAGACGAGAATGAAGCACAAGATTGCACTTGCGGCTGTGAAGACGACGAAATTGTCACTTTGGTATCCGATGACGGAGTAGAGCAAGACTTCTTTACGCTTGCCACATTCGATTTGGAAGATAAGTGGTATATCGTATTGGAGCCAGCGACTCCCGTAGAGGGTTTTCAAGAGGGGGATGTTATTATTTTCCGCCTCGAAGAAGACGAGCAAGGAGAAGATGTTTATCAACCGATAGAAGACGAAGCGGAATTAGAAAAAGCATTTGCAGAATTTGAAAAAATGCTTACGGAAGATGTAGAATAATCGATTTCTTCCAAAAAACACGGAGAGGAAGTTATGTCGAATAGAAGATGTTTTATATTTATAATCGCGGTAATGGTTGCGGCAGTCACAGGGATAAGCGCTTTTGCTTTCCCTGCCGCTGCTGCGGAATTAGCCGAGCAAACACTATCGTCCGGCGCCGTAACAGTAGAAGGCGAATTTGAACAAGACGCTACACTGACGGTTTCGACAGCGTTGTATTCGGAAGAAATCATAGAAGAACTGACAGAAAGAAATCAGATTCGTAACGAGAAGCAAATTGTAGCAATCTATGATATAGCGGTAAGCGGAGAAGTAGCGGAAGAACCGATTTACAGCATAAAAATTACGAATCTCAAACTCAATTCTTTGGCAAAAAACAAAATAGCAATGATTGATTCCGATGGCGCATATACGGCAATCCCCGGTTTTGACTATAACAAAAGCACGATTACTTTTCGCACAGACACCTTAGGTAAAGTGATTATTTATGAGGATATGACGCTTTTTTATGTAATTGTCAGCGTAGCGGCAAGTATTATCGTGCTCATCATCGCTCTCAAAATCATCGATTCTAAACGGTTTAAAGAAGAAAAAGAGGGCAAAAACCGCAACCAAACCGTCAGAGAACACGACAAGAAATATCATTGGTAAACCAAAGTAGTTTCCTTGAAAAGCGCGGAGATAGTTTTCCGCGCTTTTGTAGTTTACACAATTATAAGGTATCGCTATCGCTCTAGATTATAATAAATAGTGTTATATAATCTATCCACATTTGTAATTTGTACATTGTAATTTGTTATTTGAATTCGTCACAATGCCCTTAAGTTTTTTCATATCCTATACTATGTGCGGGATAATCGGATGCGTCGGCGCGGGCGAAGCCTGCCCGATTTTGATAAAAGGTCTCAAACACCTCGAATACAGA
>JAQVTZ010000167.1 GCA_028699795.1 Clostridia bacterium
TAAATCGTGAGCGTACCATGGATAAAAGTAAGCGTGTAATCGGGAGAAAGCTGCACATTGGAAGAGGAATAATAATACACCCCGTATTGGTTGGAAAACTCATAAAAAGCGTTTTCGCCCTCTTGACGCGTCAGCACGGGAAGCGACTCATTTTTGACGCCGACTACTTGCTCTGCCGTATCCCATGGAGCAAGACCGCTGACAGAATATAACGGTATGGGGTCCGCATCGCCGAAGTTTTTGGATTGAGATATCGCAGTAAGCGTAAGTGTTTTGGGCAAAATATAATATTTACCTGTTTCAAAAGTAATATTGTAATTGGGATTCGCTACCGTTGCGGCTTCTTCATTGTCGCATTCGATAGTGTAATATTGGTCTCCCGTTCTTACCGATACACCGTCTTCTCTTGTTAGCGTGATATCGGAAAGCGCCACGATAAGTGTTTCATCACCGCTGTAAAGAGTATATGTGAGTGGCAAATCTTGGGGCGCGCCCAACGCATCCGCTCTGCCGTAGGTTTGCTCTTTATTGTCGGGTCTTAAGATAACCGCTTTCTGTTGTATCGTAAGCGAAGGCATGGGGTCGAACAAACTATAATCGAAGGTATATCCGTCGGACACCGCATCTTGTTGTATATGCAGCGTATAGATTCCCGCGTTATACTTTTTGTATTGGTTCAGCGGTTCGTCTACGCTTTCGCCTGTAATAATCACCGAGGGCGGCACAAATCCGTCGGGGACAGACTTGCCGTTATCGCGCGCGGCGTAACCATCGAAAACATACACCAATTGGTCTGTTGTATCACCATAAATTTTTACGATATCCACAAGATCAATCAAGATTTCCGCTTTATTCACCGTGATTTTATAATTGGGAGTCGTGGCGGAATAATAGTTGAAATCCGCTTCTTTATAAGCCGAAACAAAAACATCTCCGCCGCCGGTAAACTCTATGGTGTCGCCGCTGATTTCGGCCTTACCCGAAAGAACGGTATAGGTGACCGCGCCCGTAGAGTCTGCCGCCGCGCCGTCTAGAGCAAGCGTTAAAGGCGCATCGCCGTAGACAAAAGGACCGCTAAGTGGCGCAATAGTAATTGCAGGCTGATATGCCTTTGCCAAAGTTACGGCAAAAGTGTTTGTAGAAAGTGTCGCAACATAGTTCCCTTCTAAAGGTAAGGTTACCGTAACCGAGTAGCTACCCGCATGTTTAAGCTTGTCGGGCTCGTCAAAATTGCCGCTGCCTTCTAACATCTCGTAAGCGATACAAGCGGAAGGAACCTCTTGTCTCACACCCTCGATATCGTCAAAATACGCTTTAATAGACTGCGCCACCCCGTTATAGACAAGGCCTTCGTAATCTGCAAAAGTGATATCTACCGGCCTAGGTGTAATGGTAAATGTGTAAGTGTCGGCAAACTCTACCGAATAATAATATGTAATCGGTTTGCCCTCATAATTAAATTGAGGATCATCGTTCAGCCGCACATTGACATCGTATGTATCTACATCTATTGCATCCATTTCGGTATGCACAATGTCTTTCGACATATAAATATCCGCAACGGGTACAAGCCATGCTAAAGGAGCTTTCTGGTATCCGAAATACGGTATTTGGGCGGCCAATCCGTCGTAAACATAACTTAAGTGTTGAGTATCTATTTCAATAATCAGCGCTCTTTTCGTTATTTCACAAGGTACATTTAACATGCTGGGAGGAGCAACATAGTTGTTCGCCGCTGCCCCGTTGATAGTGAAGGTAAAATTGGCGGTGGTCCAACCAATATCGGTCGTGGCATAAGACGCATCGGACTTAATCTCTAACGCATCACCCGTGATAATATCCGTAATGCCGCTTTGATTGATTACGGGAGCGGGCACGGGCCCGATTTCGCCGTCGTACTCTTTTTGTCTAGTAAGCATATCCGTCGAAAGCGTGATACTTCTTGGTGATATATCATACTCTACCGTCTGACTGCCGCGGCGAATTCCGTCTAAGCTTCTGACATTGATTGTGATCGCGTAGTGCCCGACATTGCGTGGAGCGCCACCTGCAACATTGTAAGAATAATCGACAGAGAAACCGTCTACGCTTACCGAATACGGTTCGCCGCCGCCCATAAATAAATTGCCTGTGCCGTCATATGTTTTGGGTAAAACAGCAGGCGCATTGATGGCGTCGAACTGAGGAGCTACCATATACAAACTGGCAATCATATTAAAATGAACGACAACTCTTGGATCGTTTTGGAGGGTGGAATAAGAAAAAACAAAAGTGGGATCTTCGATGACGGAATAAGTAAAGGGATCTTGCACAAGCGCGCTTGCGCGAGGCAGATAGGAGCCTTCAGGGACCTCGGAATACATCGTTACCTCTTGGCCTCTGTAGAATTTGTCGTTGATTTGATAGGTAGTGGTGCTACCTTCCAAAGTCTTGTTAAAGTATAATCTGCTTTCATATCCGCTTACTTGCGCGGTTATTGTGCGGACCAGCCTTGCATAGACGGGACGAATTTCGCCGCCTGCAACAGCAGGAGGCTCGTAATCGGCAGATGCAGAGACGATTGTCTCATCGGCAAAACGGTATTCTATTGCCCAAGGAGTAGACGCTTGACCATTAAAGGCAATTCGGCCGTTAGAGTCTTTGGTAACCTTGATACTGTGTGCGCCGTAATCGTCTGTTTGTCCAAACGATATTTCGCCAGTAAGAGGATCTTTGTTTCTTACGGCGTTTTCGATATCGATAATAAGCGTGCGTCCTCTGTTTTGAGTATTGATAGACGCTGAAGAAGAAGATACGGCATACCATACATTGGAACTGTTTTGGAAATAGCCGTCTCCCACTACTCCGTAAATATGGGAAGCGCCTACATTCCCGAGGACTTCGCCCACGCAAAGAATATCGTTGAGAATACCGCTGTTACCGTTATATCCTATTACGCCGCCAATAAATGAATCGCCGCGTACAGCAGCTTGCGATTCTATATTTTCGACCCGGCCCATATTGTAACCGACAACCCCGCCCGAATATTCTTTTGCCACTACGGAACAAGTGTTATCCAATTTAAAATTAAAAACATGTCCCTCACTGCTTACAAACCCGAATAGTCCTATGTATCTTTTTAATGTTTCCGATGTCGCGGAACTTCTATCTATTACAAAATTGGTTACCGTCACATATTTTCCGTCAAAACTTCCTTCAAAAGGCCTGTCTCCGCCTGTAAGCCCTCTAGTGCCTACTGTTTTGTTAAAGCCCGTAAGGTCGAGAATTCCGTCTTGGTCCCCTTGCGCAACAAAGTACTTATTCTCATAACTGTAACTAGAATTAACCAATTCTGCCAGCGTATCGAAGTGCGTCGCCGTCGACAGAATATAAGGATTGGCTTCGGTGCCGTAAAGATTTTCTGTGTCGAACCTCTTTGTGCGATCGAACTCGTACACTCTTAAAGTCGCGGCATCCTTGCTGTACACGGGATTAAGCTCTTCTATTGTGGTGAGATAGGGCGCAAAATATCTCGCGCCATCAAATTCGTCAGAATATTTGCCCCATTTTGCCGTAGGAAAGTCCAGCGCTTCTATTGTGGAATCGGATAATTCTTGGGAAGTGAGTCCCATAAATTGATTGGTGTCATTTATGCCGTATATAGCTTTGGAAACAAGACTGAGGTCAGAATCATAATAGCTGAATTGCACCGTATTGCCAACTCTTAAAGCGGTAATACCGCCCTTGGTGACGCCGTATATAGGGGCGGAGTTTATAGCATACTTGAGCGTGTTGCGATTGATGCCATTGATACCGCCTATATAGGTAAGGCCAACCGTATCGCCAGATACGATTTTGCCCGCATTGTACACATTTTCTATGACTCCGTTGTTTTCGCCGCAAATACCGCCCAAAGCATCCACAGGCTGCGCGACATCCAATTGCCCCGCAAACAAAGAACCCGTAACGGTTGCGCCGTCGTTGTTTTGGGCGGTAAGCCCGCCGACGAAGGCTCCTTGCGAATAAATGTACTCGAGACTGATTTGAAGATCCGCATAAGAATAAACATCTTCTATCG
>JAQVTZ010000168.1 GCA_028699795.1 Clostridia bacterium
CACGAAGCGGGCCACGCCGTCGTCGCGTATATCAAGGGATATGTGCTTACGGAAATCACGCTGATGCCTTACGGCGCGGTTTTGCAAGGCACCGAAACCATCACGAAAAACGATGGCCTTGCTATCGCATTAGGCGGCCCTGCTGTTAATTTATTGTTGTCAATTACGGTATTGGCATTATGGTGGCTCTTCCCTTCCACTTATCCTTTCACCGAAACACTTCTAAAAGTAAACCTCTCTATTTTTGCATTCAATTTGCTTCCTGTTTATCCTTTGGACGGTGCCCGGGCTCTATTGTCCATTTCCAAAAACCCATTGAGAACTTTAAAAAGATTTAAGCTATTAGGCGTTGTTTTCTCTTTTGTATTGCTTGCGTTGTTTATCGTTTCGGTGTTTTTTAAAATCAATTATTCTATTGGCATTATGTCTGTAATGGTATATATATCCGCCACAACCGGCACCGAGTTTGAAAGTTACAAACATATCGCATCTCTCGCTCCCTCAGTAAAAAATTGGAATGGTCCTGTCACGCATCAAAAAGTATATGTATCGCAAAATTTACGATTGATGCAATTGTTAAGACAGATAAAAGCAGACAAAATAATCACTTTTGAAGTGCGTGACGAAAAAAATAAATTGCGTGCTTCGCTTAGCGAAGACCGACTTGCCGAGTTGTGCACAAAATATAAGCTGACATCCCGACTAAAAGATATTTTCAAAGAAAAAACCGCGGGGAAAACCCGCGGCAATATGTTGTAATAGCTTTTGTTATCTTCTGTACTTAGAGAGTATCTCGGAACCCGAAAGCACATTGCGCGCTTGCTCGACATAAGGATTGACAGTTTTTTGTACGGGAGCAACAGGCTTAGGTGCCTTCTTGGCCTTCGCCTTGGTGGCGGGAGCGGTATATCCCTCGCGTAATGCCGAAGTCGGTACGGCAATAAAGCCAGAATAAGCATAATTGTACTTACCGCTTTCTACATTGATATCGAACACCTCTTTGCCTTTGCCCTTGAGCAAGTCAATAACAGGTAGTATATCGCCTTCGCCGGATATCATGGCCACTGCGTCGATTCTGTCGTTATAAGCGATATCTGCGGCTTCTATGACTTGGTTACTGTCCAACTTGTTGCGGCGACGCGATGCGCTGGGCAAAGACACCCCGTAACCGTTGGCAGAAATGTACTCGTTATAGTCACGGTTGCGTTTTGCAACATAGCTAAAGAACTTGCAGGTAACTATTTCATATTTTGCTTCGAGATTCTTAACGATTTGTTTGAACCCGACACAGGTAACTTTTAAACTGGCAATATCCGCAAGAATGATCATTTTGGGTTTGTTCATTTTGTTTCCTCCGTTATATATACTTGTTGTATTTTTGCGTTTGTCTAATATGGTAGAAAAGATATTGTTGCGCATATCCGCTTAGATTGCCAAATAGCTTGCAGAGTTCTAAAGCCATTTGTTCGCGTGTGCATTGCCCGCAATGCGCATAATATTTTTCGTATACCCTTGCAATCCATACATCTGTGGGGAACACATCTTCCCTATGATATCCGAAAAGCAATATACAGTCTGCAACTTTGCCGCCAATCCCTTTTAGCGACATCAAATGCTTCCTTGCGGTCTGGGTGTCCATCTTAGAAAGATCTTGCAAAAAACCATCTCTTATAGCCCCGGCCGCCTGCAAGATGTACTCGGCTCTGTACCCGGTGCCCGCTTCGTAAAGCTGCGACAGGCTTGCTCTTGCCAACCTAGAGGCGGTGGGAAAAGCGCGGTAAGCGCCCATATCTTCGCCGAATTTGTCACATAGCTTTTGTATAATCTGCCTGATACGCGGTATGTTGTTGTTGGCAGAAACAATAAAGGAAAAAACGGTTTCTGCGGGATCTTGGTTGAGAATACGGATGCCTTTGCCAAACTCGAGCGCTTGCGTTAAGTTAGGGTAACCCGAAAGTGCTTGTTTGATACTACCGTAATCGCGCCTAAGATCGAAGTAATGACAGAAGTAATCAGGCTGATTTGAACTCATTATAACATGGTCATTATCATAAATCAAGCCACAAAATAGATTTTTAGAAAAAATTTTGTAGCCGGATTCTGTTTTATGATACCGAAACATCTGACCACTCTCCAAAATTTGCTTTGGGTTGAAATCCGACATGTCCGATATAGTTATTAAATTGTTTGAGATACTGAACATCAGTATGCGGTAGCCCTAATAGGCAAATATGTTATTCTGCACTTTGGGCGTAAACACTTACTTGTTTGTCGCTGCGACCACGGCGCTCGAACTTAACTACCCCATCTACAAGGGCAAAAAGCGTGTCGTCTTTGCCGATGCCGACATTATTGCCGGGATGTATTTTGGTGCCTCTTTGTCTCACCAAAATATTGCCTGCCAAAGCGAATTGACCGTCAGATTTTTTGGCGCCCAGTCTTTGGGCTGCGCTGTCGCGTCCGTTACGGGAACTGCCGACACCCTTTTTATGCGCGAACAACTGAAGTTTAATAAACATTTTTTGTCTCCTCTAATCTTATATGTGACGGATACGCCGAAGCGATATCCGCCAGTCCGACTTTCATCGACTTTAGTATAATGTCGGACGCTTGTAGGGTTTGGGAATCTGTCGAGGTAACTTTATACCTGAGATAGCCCTCTCCCTCTGTCTTTTCTGTGCCGGCGTTTGCAACCTTTTGGAGGGCAAGCAACGCTGTTTGTACCAGTACGGATATGGCGGCGCAAACAATATCTTTGCCTGCTTGGGCATATCCCGTGTGTCCTTTGGCTTCGACCGCATAAATACGGCCGTCGGCATAAAAAAGTTTTACGGTTGTCATAAATTAGCCTACGATTTCGGTAATCTTGAGCTTGGTGAAAGGTTGCCTATGACCTTGACGCTTGCGTACATTCTTTTTGGCCTTGTAAGTGAAGATATTTATCTTCTTCCCACGACCGCTGCAAATAACTTCTGCGTTAACATAAGCATCTTTAAGTGCATCGCCAACGATGATTTCGCCGTCTTTGTTGAGCATGACGGTGTTCAGTTTGACTGTGGAAGCATCCTCTGCATCCAGCAGTTCGACCTTGAGAATATCCCCGGGTGCGACTTTGTACTGTTTGCTGCCTGTTTCGATGATAGCGTACATTATCTATACCTCCTTTAGGACTCGCCATTGAGGCGGCGCCATAAGGGCGCACTTATAGCCTGTGCTGTGCGGCTTAATTAGATTATCATATTATTGCCTCTAATGCAAGGAAATTATAATATTTATGAAAGAATTATAAAGAAATACTCTTTGCGACAATAAAAATATACCTTATATAATTGGGCACTCCCATTGATTGGAGAGTGCCCATATAACAAACCTTTGTTTTGTGTCTATAACAATTAGATTATTTGTTTAACTCGTAAGCTTCGTCAATATCTTTCGTGGTTATTCCGTTGGGGAGCGCGTAGCAAAGGTCTACTTCATTGGTTGCGCCGTCTATTGTAATGAGGGTAGAAACTGTGGATTTGTTGTACGGATAATCTTTGCCTTCGCCGCCCCTTCTGCCTACTCGTGTCAGGTGACTTAACCAAATGTCTTCATATAAAATGTTGCTGCTGTTTTTGTGCAGATGTCCAACAAATATATGCGTACCTCCCACACTCTTCATTGCATCGAACAGACCATAATTATGATTTAAGTTTTGGGTGCCGCCTAAAATTGAATTTAGATATCCAAAACCGTATTCTTGAGGGATATAACCTTTGTATTCGCCGTCAAGAGCGTAAGCGGCCGCATTTATGTATTCTAGAATCGGCTGATGTGTAAAAATCATTGAGGGTATGTATTGGTCTTCCTCCAATTCTGTCACTCCGAGCTGATCCATCACTTCGAGCTGAGCCATAGAGATATCGGTAATGTACTTTTTATACCAGTCTACTTGGAACTGCTCGATATATCCGTTTTCTTCGCTGTATGGAGCTCTGTGTTGGCCGGAATCCAAAA
>JAQVTZ010000169.1 GCA_028699795.1 Clostridia bacterium
GTATTTTTACCGTACTGTTCCGCAGCTTTAGCGGCTTTGACGGAGGCGTGAGCATCGCGATACTTCTTATGAATCTCGTTGTGCCGCTATTAGATAAAATTGTACCCAAGCCTTTTGGCTATAAAAAGCCCAATAAGGAGGAAGCCTGTGCCTAAAAATCATTCAGTAAAAACAAGAAACGGCTTTAGGCAGATACTCAAAAAAGCGTTTTTTTCGGACTCGTTTAAGGCGGTGGCAGTTCTTGCGCTGATTGCGTTGGTTGCTTCGCTTACGCTTAGCGTCGTACATCGTTTTACAACCGTAGACGAGGCGGCAAGATTGCGCGAAAAAATAGGGGAAGCCTATACGGCGGCGGAAATCACTTCAGAATTGGATATTGAAGGTTACGAAAACACGGAAAACAGTGTCATTCTTAACGCATTTATCGCTTCGGACGGCGCTTGTATTATAGTATCCAAATCCCAAAAAGCTTACAATGCGGGACACGGTATTACGCTGTTTGTCGTTATCAAAGACGGTATCATCAATAGTGTCGCAAATTACTCTTCGGCAGAAACGCCGGGTCTTGGGACCCGCGCGCTTAATCATACTTATCTTAGCCAATACGAAGGCGTTGCGGCGGAGGAACTGGCGTACCGTGTGGTGTTCGCTAGCCCTTCGGATACGCCTTCCGTTAATATTAGATATTTATCGGGCGCTACCAAAACCTCGGTAGGTGTTAAAACTGCCGTAGAAGCCGCCGCAACATTTTATATTAGGGAGGTTGTAAAATGAAAAACAAGTTGCGCCTTACCATCGAGCCGTTTACAAACGGTATCGCAAAAAACAATGCAACCTTCCGTCTTATGCTGGGCACTTGCCCCACACTTGCGGTCACAACAGCGGCAATGAACGGTCTTACCATGGGACTTGCGACAACTTTTGTATTGTTATGTTCTAACTTTATCATATCTTTATTGCGCAATGTGATACCCGGGAAGGTAAGGATTCCCGCATATATCTTAATTATCGCCACCTTTGTTACCGTAGTCGATATGGTCATGAACAAGTTTTTGCCAGAACTTCACGAAACATTGGGTTTGTTTATCCCGCTCATCGTTGTAAACTGTATTATTATGGCGCGCGCCGAGTCGTTTGCAAGCCACAACGCGCCGCTTCCGTCTGTAATGGACGGACTTGGTGTAGGACTCGGGTTTACGCTTGCGCTTACCCTTATTGGCTTGGTACGCGAGTTTTTGGGCGCAGGAGCCTTTTTCGGTATCGAAATTCCCGTTGTCGCAGATTTTGCAATGACGATCTTTATTATGCCTGCGGGCGCGTTTCTTGTTTACGGCTTCCTGTTGGTGCTGTTCAATGTTGCGGTTAACGCCTTCCAGAAGAAGAAAGTGGCAGAGGCGCAAGGAGGGCAGGCGAAATGAGTTACGCATTTTACCTTATTATAAGTGGCATCTTTATCAACAATTTTGTTCTGTCGCAGTTTTTGGGTATCTGTCCTTTTTTGGGCGTAAGCAAAAAGACAGAGACCGCTCTCGGGATGGGCATTGCCGTCATATTTGTAATGGGCGTGGCAAGCGTTGTTACTTACGCGCTTAACCTGTTACTCGTTGCGGCGAATATCCAATATCTGCAAACGATCGTATTTATTTTGGTTATCGCTTCGCTCATCCAACTGTTAGAAATCGTACTGAAGAAGTTTGCACCGTCGCTTTACAGTGCGTTAGGGGTCTATTTGCCTCTTATCACTACCAATTGCGCGGTGTTGGGTGTGGCAATCATGAATGTGACTTCACTTGCCAACCAAACAATATTTTATGCCTTCTTAAACGGTATCGCAAGTGGCGCGGGATTTACCGTAGCGATCATGATTTTGGCAGGCATAAGAGAAAAAATGGAGACTTCGGACATCCCGGAAGCGTTCAAAGGGTTCCCGATTACGCTTATTACGGCTTCTATCATGGCAATGAGCTTTGCCGCGTTCGGTAGTCTTTCTTTCTAGGAGATGATCATGGATATACTGATACCCGTACTGATTCTTACGGGATTAGCAACGGTGTTTGCAATCGTAATCGTTATTGTCAACAAAAAGTTGGCAGTCAAAGAAGACCCCAAAGTAGAAGAGATTTATTCCCTTTTGCCGGGTGCCAATTGTGGTGCCTGCGGCCAAGCAGGATGCGCAGATTTCGCGAGAGCGTTAGTAGAGGGGAAAGCGGAACTTTGCGCTTGTAAGGTGTGCGTAAGCGATAACAGAAGCAAGATTTCTGCCATATTGGGGGGCGATACAGCAGTCGGCGAAGATACGATTGTGGTATGCGCCTGTAGCGGAGGGAACGCTTGTGAAGACAAGTACGAGTATCAAGGGTATGGAGATTGCGCTTCTATCGAACTGATTGCAGGCGGACGCAAGGCGTGTGACAATGGTTGTATCGGGCAGGGCCGATGTGCCAGACTATGTCCCTATGATGCGATAATTATAAAGGATGGAGTGGCGTTTGTTGACCAAAAAAAGTGTATGCAATGCGGCATTTGTATTACCAACTGTCCCAAAAACATTATGAAACGCTTGCCTGCCGACGCCAAACTTTATATCGCATGCAGTTCTTGCGAAAAGGGGAAGGAAGTACGCGATATTTGTGCGAATGGATGTATCGGTTGCGGTCTTTGCGCCAAAGTTTGTCCGAACGGCGCGATTACGATGGAAGGCAATCTGCCGGTTATCGATTATACTAAATGTACTGCTTGTGGCGAATGTCTTCGAAAATGTCCCAGAAAAGTGATTAAATGGATTGAGTAATTTGGGCGCCTCTATTTATTAGAGGTTAATTTTATCCATATTTGTAATTTGTACATTATAATTTGGTCACCTCTATTTGTCTTTTAATAAGACCAACTCATTTGAATGATATTTTATAGATTGTAAATACTCTTACCCGTAGAGGTTAAAAGATGATTTATTATATAATCGGTATTCTGGCCGGCCTTTTTGTGCTTACGGCATTTTTTGCGCCGCGCAAAATGCCGCAAAAGCAAGAACTTAAGACACTTTCGGAAACCGATTTTATGAGCGGGATTCGCAATCTTGCCCGCGAAAACAGAATTATTGAGCGCGGTGCCGGACTTAATTTAAAATCGGTAGTACCGTATTTAGAAAAAACTAACCGCATGGTAACCCGTAAGGTTCGCAAGGAATTGCCGCTTACCGAAGGGGAAAAATGGTATTATGATAATATCAACTATGTCAAACGATTTGCATTTAATTACGGATCTCGCACTTTTTCTAGACTACCAAGTGCCGAAGGAGGCATCCGTATCTTAAAATTGGCGCGTTATATCGTGCAAAACTCTATGGAAACTTTAGATTTTAACAGAGTTCGTCTTGCTATCGATACCGCCAATAAAGAAGTCGCTTTGACCTACGCCGAAATAGTATCGTTAAAATCCGCAATAGGCTACGCTTTGGTAGAGTTTATTTATGTCTTATCCAAACGGCTTTTGCATTTCAACCGTATGCGAAGATTGGGAAATCACCGTTATGTATACAAAAGGTTTTTGAAAAGCGACATTTATTTGCATTTTGCCTTAAATGGTCCCGTGAGTAATATTATTGTATCAGAGTTGGAAAAGTTGGGGATATTGCAAGAAAATATCAGCTTGAACTATGCCAAATCCGTTGTCGAGACAACGAGAATGGCAAAGTTTTTGTTCGATGGGATACGCAATATCGGTAGTATTATGAGCGGAGAAGATACGCTATCGTTGTTGACTATCCACCGTATTCTTTGCGCCCGAGGGGCATACAAGAATATGTCTTACGAAACCCGCGACCTTGTTCTGTCTAACATTGCCGAAATAGGAGAACGAATCAATATCAGCGAACCGCTTATCGCCTCGAAACTAATAAACTTTGCTTCATATAACGAGATGGATATTTGTACTGTCCTTTTCGATTATCGCAAAAACCTTGA